>JAGPDK010000257.1 GCA_018057605.1 Kofleriaceae bacterium
CCGACGGCAAACCAAGCGTAGAACGCGCGGAACGGGCCGACCTTTAGCCGCGAAGCGTAGTTGGTATAGCCACGCACATCTTTGAATTGCTCCATGCCAAGCATCAAATGCGGATCTTGGACTAGGTCGGCTGGCGGCTGCCGCGGCGGAGTGTACGGATCCCGGACAAATTCGGCGATGTCTTGGACTAAACGGGCATGACTCGACCCATCCTCCATGAGTGAAGTTAGCGCACGCTGATGCGGGTGAGTGCCGTCGAGGATTTGTTGAGCTTGCTGCTGCATTTCTTCGAGGCCATTAGGGTGGGCCCGCATCAACACCAAATCGTAGTGCGGATGGCGATGAAATGTTTGCAAGACGTGGTGTTGTAACGTTTGTTTAGGGCTGTGCAAGCCAGTTGGATCGAGCACGGTGGCCGGCCCGGAAATAAACCGGCGCAGGTTGTGAAAGTTCCACGGAATGCCTTGGGCATCGTAGAAGATGCGAGTTTCAGCGAATGCGTTGAGCAACATCTGATCGCGCGCTGCCACCAACATTTGCGACACCGTCGGCACTACGTCGATGTGACCTAAACTCTTGAGGCGCTCAGCTCGGCGCCGCACGATCGGCGGCCACAAGTACGCTGCGATCAGTTGAAACAGCTGTACGAATTTGTCGCGGTTTTGTCGCCAGCCACCGATGACATCGCGGAATAACGACCACGACGATCGGCCGAGCCAGATCGGCGGGGTGGCGCTTTGCCGATCGGCCATCGAGGTTGGCGCTGCACCTAACGTCGGCGGCACGGCGGCTTCGCTCGCGGCAACCGGTGCAGTTGCCAAGCTAGGTTCGCGTGACGTTGCCATGGATTGGGAGGGTACCGCATTGCGAAGCGAAAGGGCATGCGGCAGTGAGTCGCGCGTAGCTGCATGGCCCAAGGCTGGCGGCTTGGCTGCGACGAGGCGTTCGATACTGGTACGCTTCTCACCTAACGGTGGGCGGTTGATGTCGTGGCTTCGGTTGGCAGCGCCACGGTGATGCCATCGCCGGGCAGGCCGGTGAAGGCGTCGCCCTGGACTAGGCCCATCCATGGATCGCTTGGTGGTGTTGCAAAAACCTGGGCGTATACGGCAGCGTTAATGGCGGCAAACTCGCCAGCGGCTGCGGATTGCTGAGTAAGCGCACTGATAAACAGCGCATGAACTTGTTGATGCAATTTGAATTCATTTTGTGCCGTATCCGCAACAATGAGTGCTTCAAATGTTGCAAGTGCACGTGCATCGCTCGCTGGCGTTGGCCGTACTGCGCCTCTCGGTAGTGAATGTCGGAGTTGTAGAAACAACGCGCGTGCAGGGCCTGATAGAATTGCGGTCGGGCCCGATTTCCAACCGGCCGCAGCCAGCGCTTTGGCGTCGGATTCAACAACAATGCCTGGTGCGATGCGCGCTGCATCGCCGGGCCGCGCGATGGCTTGGGTGGTGCCGTAGCCGAACATGGCTTGGCCGATTACCCGCCATTCGTCGGCGCTGGCGCGAATACTTTCGGGCGTTGGCCCAAGGTTGATGGTTTGCAGATCAGGTACTTCGACGTAGGCTTTGGCCATGGTGGCACGTTGCGCCGTGTCGATGTAGCGCTTAACGTCGTCGGCGCTGGCGAGTTGCTCGCGAACTCGTACGGTGGCAACGCCTGGATGGGTAGACCACTGTTTATCGACTGCGATTTGCGCATTGCGATGATACGCCGCGATGATGCTATTGCGCTGCGCAGTTGGCTTGTGGCGAACTCGTTGGGCTACCGCCGCTGCTGCTTTTAGCCCCGCGATAAACTGGGTTGGGGCATAGAGACCAGGCAGTGCATCAATTGGCCGGCCGTCTTGGTCGAGAATGTAGTGGGCGCCGTTGCCAGTGGTGGTGCGTACCAATCTGCGGCCGTCGCCGATATCGATGGTGACGGTTGGGATGGGGCGTTCGCTCGACCAATGCAGCACAAAGTTGTTGCGCAAATATCCGCTTACCGTTGGATCGGCATACAGCGCAGTGCGGAAAAACCGACTGTTGGCGCATGACAAATCGTTGGTGAGTTCGCCCAACATGCGCAACGATAAGATGGGCCGACCGCTGGCTTTGGCGGCGGCTTTAGCTGCGTCGATGTCAGTATACCAAAATAGTCGCGAGATCGTGGCGTAGCGTTGGCCGGCTTCGTCATCCACCGCGCGCTCGAGCGTGGCACGTTGCGATGAATTGGCCGGGGCTGCATCGTACTGCGCGAGTAGTTGTTGCAGCCGCGCAACGCTGCGTACCGGGCCGGTTGCCGCCGGGGTCAGCGATGGGGCTGTGGCGGGTGTGGTGCCAGGGTTACCCCGGTTGGCATTTTGCGCTTCGACCAGCGAAGCTGGCAACAGACTAGCTGCCGCCGCGCCCAAAAAACCGAGGGTGGCAAGCAAGGAAAAAGGAGCCGCATTGCGTTGGGTCATGATCTAGCTATACGTGGCGCTCGTCGGTTTGTGTGTAAGGCCTTTGTAAGGACCACCAAGCCGGCGCGGCCGCGGAGGCGCGTGATAGCATCCCGCCATGGCCAACGAAAACAGTCCAGGCGGCAGTACGATTTATCGACATCGTGAAACCATGGCGAGCGATGGCCAGATTGCTGACGCTGATAGCGCGGCAATTGTTGCCCACGTCGAAGCCAAGCTCGGTAAAACCGCCGGGGTTTGGCACGAATTGGTTTCCGATAAGATCCACGTGGACGTGCATTTTATCGCGCCGACCGACGAGGACAACGCGTGGACCCTATTCACCACCGGTATGAGCGCTCGGCCGATGACGACGCCCGCAAGTTTTGACGGGCCCAAGCGCGCCGAGTTAATCTTGCGCTTACCGCCCGATTGGCCCATGACCCAAGAGGCCTTCGCCCAGGATGAAAACTACTGGCCAGTGCGGTGGCTAAAAATGTTGGCGCGGCTGCCGCATGATTACAACACCTGGTTGTGGCCGTCGCACACCATTCCAAATGGTCAACCAGCGTTACCGTTGTCGTCGAAAACCCAGCAAAACGGCATGATGATTGTGCCTGCGACGTGCCTCGACGATGGCGACGAAATTGTCGCTACCAGCAATGGCCCAGTGATGCTCATGAGTGTAATGCCCGTGTACGGCGAAGAGATGCAGTACAAACTTGATCACGGGTACGATGCGTTGATCGAAAAGTTGGTGGCGGCCGATATTGATGAGCTGATTGACCTTGAGCGCGTCAACGTGTGCGCCTAGTGGGCGAAGGCAGGATATCTACTAAAATTAACGGCGAGCTTTCGTAGCTTTGGTCGCGCGCGGTGGCTTGGCCTTAGGCGGATTCACAAGTTTGGTGCCGACCAGGCCTGGCCGGTACCAATCAACCGCACCAGCGCCGGCAAATCCAAGCAGCGAAAAGCTGATGCTGACGTCCAGCGAGGAGACTCGGTGCCACCAACCCGCTGGTAGAAACAGGGTGTCGCCGGGGCCTAGCTCGACGGTGCGCACTTGTAGCGCGCGCAGGGCTGGGTGCTCGGCTCGGTGACGTTGATCGAGGTCGACCGGGCTGTAGAAACTGTCCATCGGGTCGAGCATCAAGACGGTTTCGGTTGGAGCGATTAACTCAAATCGCTTACGGCCGACGAGCTGCGAGAATAAAATGTTGGTGGTGTCATGGTGGAGGGGCGTGACGGTCCCGGCTGGGCCGATCCACAAAGATGTGGCTGTTGGGCGGGTATCGACGATGATTCCGTCCGGTATCCGGACATCGTTCAAGAGCCGGGCAAACGCCGGATGCGCCATGGCATGGTTGTTGGCGACCAGATAGAGATCGTTGCTGTGACCCGCAGCCGCAACCAAATCTAGATATTTCGCGAGCGGCATTCGCTTGGCATGCAGCGCAGTGTTTTGGTCGTAGCGTGGATCCGCTGCGCGGCCGACCACCACATCGACGATTTCGTGCCCTAAGATCCGCCTAAAATATGCGAGGCTCCAGCGATTGCGCGCCGGCCAGCGTGCAGCAACATCGGTGAATACCACCGGCCGTTGCGTGGCAAAGTAATCACGATAAAACTCAGTGGCCGAAGGTAACGTCCGACGTTCGATCTCGGTCGGAAAAGGATCTTGGCCTGCATGGTGGCGGGCCAGCGCTGCAACCAATTCGAGGCGCTGCAAGCGATGCGTAAGCCGCAGCGCAACGGCAAGTCCTGGGGAATTGGCAAGCTCGGCAACTTCACGCTTGGCCACGTGTGCAGGCACGCCAGCGTTGCGCAGCCCAGCGACAATATCACCGGGTGCGCGGCCGCTGCATAAATTTTCGATCACCCACTCGCGCCATGCCAAGGCAAGCGCGGCGCTATCACCATGCGCACTCGCTGGTTTGGTAGGCGTCGTGCGTCGAGCCATTAGCGTTTGCGGTCGAATGGACCAACCAGAATTGGCTGGATTTCCTCAGCATCTGTGGGGGCAGGCACGCCGGCCATGGCCTTTGGCGTGGCACCATCGGTAGGCTTAGCTACTTGCGGCGGGGTAGGCGTCACGCCCTTTGGCTTTGCTTTCGGTTGCGGCAGGCGCTTTTTTTCAACTTGCGGTGGTCTTGGTTGAACCGGCGGTTCGGAATCGTCTTCGCGGGCACGCTCGTAGCCTGCTGGTGGTTGCGGTGGCGGTTGCGGTTGCGGTGGCGGCGCATACGGCGCAGCAAGTTGCGGTGGGGGAGGTAGTGCCGGCCGCAGAACTTGCGGCGGCTTGGGCTGCGGCGCCACTTGTGGCGGGCGGGGCTGTGGCGCAACTTGCGGCGCCACTTGTGGCGGTTGGGGCTGCGGCGCCACTTGTGGCGGCGTTGGCGACCAATCGTCGGCGCCGTAGGCCTGCGGCGGGATTTGTGGCGGTGGTGGCGGCGGGGTCTGTGGCGGCGGCTGTGGCGGCGGCGGCGCAAGATGTGCTTGCGGTGGCGGTTGTGCGAATGTTGCGTCCGGGTTTTCGTACGGCTGTGGAGCTTGTACCTGCGGCGGTTGCTGCGGGTAAGTCTGTGGCCGCGACGGCCCGCAGCCCAAGCCTGCGGCCATCGCCACCGCGGTAACCGCAGCCATCGCTGGTTGTGGTGGCTGCGGCAATAACCGCAGCGGTGATTTCACAACAAGATCAAACTTGGCACGGCGTTTACTCACAGTTGCATCTTTCGGCAGAAAGTAGAGCGTAAAGTGACTAAGACTCTATCACGCTGTGGCGCCGCCGCAGACGGGAAATTCAGCTTTGATGCAAGCAGCTCGGGCGTGGTCCCGAGCGTCAACATGAGCTAGTTGACCTTGGCCGAAGCCTTGACGATTTCGTAGACTTTTTTGGCGGTGTCTTCACTCCAGGTTGAACCTGGTGCCATAAACGCGTCGAGCGGACGAGGGTCAGTTACCGCGTAAAACGCGCCATCTTTTTCGAGGTAGAACGCGAAGTGCGCTTCAGGTTGGTAGGTGTTGCCGTTCTCCTCGGTCTTCATCTGCATGGAGTACACAAAACCGTTGGGTTCTTCGCTGATGACTTTACCGTTGATATAGCTGTCGGCGTTGCCGATAGTCAGCGACTTGGTGGCGTCGAGGCCTTCTTTGACATTGCTGACCGCCATATTCGAAACCGTCAGCATGTAGGTCGGTGAGATCGTAATATCGACGCCACCGTTGCCATTTTTCTCCATTTTTGCACCCTTGGGTACCTTCATGGAAATATTGATGAGTTCTGCGACTGCGTGCAGGTCTTTCATTTCCCAATCAGCTTCATTGATCACCATGGCTGGTGCTTTGACGTCAGCTTTGACTGCGGCTTTGGCTTCAGCGGTTTTCGCTTCGCCGGCTGGCGCTTTGCCGCCTTCGTCCTTCTTTTTGCAGCCGACGACGGCAAGGCTGAGGGCGAGCGAAATAAACAACTTACTAGTGCGATTCATTGGAAATCCTTTGGTGAGATGCAACGACCTAGAGCAAGGGTCGTGCCGAAGCGGACGTTGCCTGATCTTGGCTACTTAGAGCAACACGTAAGGTGGACCTGGGTGCAAATGGATGCAAATCACCCTATTGTCCTGGGTCCGCGGTTCCGCACTGCGGCACTGCGTAAACGGCGCATGGCACCACTTTTACGCGAACTTTGACATGTCGATGCCGTCGCAGATCTGCGTTAGTGCAGCAGGATCCAGTGCGCCGACGCAGACGTCAAGCAGGCCGGCGTTGGCTTGCGTCATTACGATGGCGTGTGGGCCTAGGTAGAAACGCGCTGCGGCTACGGTCCACACCGGCAAGGGCAATTCGGTAAGCCGCGCCAGTAAGGGTGCCATGGCAGTCGGTGTTACGCCGGTGGCGCTGATAAATTCGTTTCCGCTCATGACGCCTTCGAGCAACGACGCCTGCAATAAGCTGTGCGCTAGCGTGCCGGGCTGGGCCTGCCACGCCTGGTCGGGGTTGCTGCCATCGTACATCCACACGCGGCCCTGACGATCGCAAGCCAAACGCCACTGGCCTTGGTTGTCGATGTACACTGGTTGGTACTTGACCTTATCGAAGTCAACTCGGCTGCGTAGGTCGGTGGCAAATAGATGGTGATATGAAAATGCCAGCTCGTCGTACCACTCTAGCAGGTGGTGTGGCTCGCCGCTTGGCTCGGTTGTCGACGTGCCGCCACTTGCATACGGCTGCATATCGCGAGCATACCACCACTCGGCAAAACCACGGATGGCTTCGATAGGTTGGGTTGCTGCGAGTGCGAGCCAGGCCGGTGCGCCGTTAATCACGGCGGTGTTTTACGTTGAGTTGGGTCGTGGCGCAAGGCGGTGGCGCGGCAGGGGTCGTGGCGCGGTGATCGGAAGTGAGTTTGCTGGGTTTGTGTGGTGGTGGTGGTGTCCGGAAACCGGACAATGAATGATGTGCGAATAGCCGAGGTGGAGCGCAACGCAACGCAACGCAACGCAACGCAACGCAACGCAACGCAACGCAACGCAACGCAACGCAGATCTGGTGATACTAATAAACTTAGTGGTGGCATGAAGCCAGCGGCGATGCACCTACCCACGGCGATGACAGGTTGACCGTTCCCTCGCGGCTTTCGCGCCACCCGAACCTAATAATTGCGCTCGTCGCGAAGGCCCGGAATGAACCACTTAGGGTGCTTCGAACCGGGCACTCAAGACGCTCCATCACAGTCACCTGCCATCTTGTGGGTGGCCGGTGCCCGCCGCTTCCGTGCCCCGCCTTCAAAAACCGAAGAACGCACATCCTATTGTCGACCACTTGTCCGAAAGTCCGAAAGTCCGAAAGTCCGAAAGTCCGAAAGTCCGAAAGTCCGAAAGTCCGAAAGTCCGAAAGTCCGAAAGTCCGAAAGTCCGAAAGTCCGAAAGTTTGAAGACTGTAGTTGTCCGGTTTTCGGACTCCGGACTCCGGACATCAGACACCGGACGTCGGACTTGCGGACGTCGGACTTGCAGACTGCCGAACTTGCAGACTGCCGGACTTGCAGACTGCCGGACTTGCAGACTGCCGGACTTGCAGACTTACAGCCGCTACCGGCAAACTGAAATTGCCAACCTCGCTGCGCGGCCAGCTCGTGAGCGGGCATCCAACGTGGCAGCATCGCAAAAGCCGAGTGCCATGGCACATTCGAGGGCGCATTCAACTTCGATGGCCGAGGCCCGAGCGATGCGAAAGAACCGTTGTTGGTTGGCGGAGCCACGCTCATATGCGCTGCCTTCGCCCAAGTTGAGCATCACACTTTGCGCCGCGCGTTTGCACTGATTGGCAAGATCTGACTCGCCGCGCCATCCACCGACGCATTTGCTCACGGCCATCACGCTTTCAAGCGCCATGCGATACGCCACAAACCGATTTGCTAACAAAGAAATTGGGGTCATGCCCGGTACCGCGCACGGCCCGTGCCAACGAAAATGCTCACCGCGCTGACCCTGCCAGAGTTGGCGCTGGCCGTGCGCGATCGGGCAGCAACCCCAATTTCTGCCGTGTAGCAAATCGTGCGTATGGCACAGCAAGCTGGCCCAATGTCGACGGCGCATCAAGTCCGCCAGTCC
>JAGPDK010000258.1 GCA_018057605.1 Kofleriaceae bacterium
GTTGTTGGCGGCCCGGCAACATGACAAGCAGCGCCGCCGTCATGGCCGCTTGCCACCGTTTTGGGGTGTGCCTACTGGTATCAAGGACCTTAATTTCACGCGCGAGTTTCCTACGCGGTTTGGTTCCAAAGCCACGCGCTTGCCGTATCTACCGATCGATGATCGGTTGACCCAACGAGTGCGCGCTGCGGGCTTTGTCATCGTCGGCAAACTCGCAACTTCGGAGGTCGGCGCATTGCCGGTCACCGAACCGCTCATTCACGGACCGACGACTACGCCGTGGCGCGCCGACGTGCCGCGATCCGCCGGTGGATCGAGTGGTGGCAGCGGCGCAGCGGTGGCGGCTGGTATGTTGCCGATTGCGCCGGGCTCTGATGGCGCGGGCTCGGTGCGTATCCCCGCAGCGTTTAATGGCCTGGTTGGCATCAAGCCGTCGCGCGGTCGGATTCGCAATGCCTTTGGTTTGCCGGATCAAACCATTTTGTATTCAGATGGCCCGTTGGCCCGCACCGTGCGCGACGCCGCACATTTTCTCGATGCGTTGGCGGGTATTACGGTCGGTACGCCAACCGCGGTGCCAGCGCCACGGTGCACGTTTGCCCAAGCCGTCGACCGCGCGCCGGCACGTTTGCGTATTCATGTATCGTATCACCACGGCTTGGCCCCGACCGAACCGGCCATTGTGCAAGCCGTGCAACGGGTGGCGCAGCTGTTAACGGCGGCCGGTCACGATGTGCATGAAGTGCCTTGGTTACCAATGCAGCTCGAAGAATTTTTGCCGGTGTGGCAACGCGCAATAGCCGAGTCGCGCATGATCGTCGGGACACGGGGCCTGGCGCCGGCAACGGCGTGGTTGACCCGCACCGGCAAAGCGGTGAGTAAACAGGTTGCGCAAGCGATCAAAGCCGAGGGTGCACAACGCATTTTGGCGTGGTTTGGCAGTGCCGATGTTTGGGTTTCTCCGACGGTGGCAGGGGTCGCGCCGCCGCTCGGCTTAGGCGGTGGCTCCGACGGCGAAGCGGCCTTCCGCCGCACGGCACCATTGGGTGGATTTACCGCCCCATTCAACGTCACGGGGCAACCAGCCTTGTCATTGCCGATTGGCTTGTCGCCCGAAGGCTTGCCGATGGGCGTGCAGCTGGCGGGGCCGCTGTTCACCGAGACAACGTTGCTTGGTCTTGCCGGGGTGCTTGAAGCCGCGTTGCCCGCGATGCCGCGCAATCCCCATCTGCCTTGGTAGGGTGGCGCGTTAGGTTACTGTGGCGTTTGATCTTGCAGGATGATCAAGCCACGCGGAATGTCAGCGATGTAGATGAGGCGCTTAGCGACATCCACGTCGATGCCAACCGCGCTATCAAATACCCCGCTGCTCGATTCCGGACCGTCAGGATTCCACGTATTGAAGTAGCCAATGAGCAACGGACTGGTTGGGTTGGACAGATCCAGCACGCGCACACCGTCGTGGTAGTAAGTAATATAAGCCCGGTTGCCGAACGCCATGACGTTATGAATCGAGGTGACATCGCGGGTTTGATAGCGGCCAATTTCTTTCATGTACTGCGGCGATGATGGATCTACGTCGATGATCGACAAATGCGCGCCCGCCGCCTCACCGCCGTGTAACGCAATTTTACGCCCACCGGCAACCGTGGTCCAACTGGAGTGGCTGGTGTTGGTCGGGGTGTCGACAATGCGGCCGACTTGCACAGGGGCCGCCGGGTTGCTGTAATCAACGCGGTACATGCCTGCGCTCCAGGCATTGAGATACGCAATGCCATTGTCGACCATCATATCGTGGACAAAGGGCCCATCGGTGGTGAAGCGCCCAAGCAGTTGCGGCACCGCTGGGTTGGTGACGTCGTAGATTGGCGTTGTGGCATCGTAGTTGCCCCAGTACGCATACACTTTGCCATCACGGTTTTCGGTAAACACCGTGTGGGCCGACTCGTTGATCTGCGCAACCGTCACCGGCGCGGCAGGATTCGTGACATCGACGACCTTGCTTGGATTGTCGGCGATCAACGCGAAGGTTTTAGCGCCGGCCACTACCAGCTTGACGTCGTTGGTGTAACCGTTGACCCAATGGCCAACCTTGACTGGATTGCTTGGGTCGGAAACATCGATAATGTGCATGCCGTCGTCGCGTACCAAATAGGCGTAGTTACCTAACACGCGCACGTTGTAGGTATAGGCTGGGTCTTCCCACGTTGGATCGCGGTACTCGCCCAGCTTCACCAGTTTCGAACTTTCAGTTTCGCCCGGCAGCCACTCGGCCCGCACCAAGCGGGCAACGCAGACCCGACAATTGCCGTTGTCACACACCGCGCGATCAAGCCGTAACGTGCCGTTGGGTTGCCGATTGGAGACGCGGATTGAGATACTGAAGTTAACGCCGTTGGCCTCGACGGCGGTGCGTTGAAATGCCACGTTCGCGTCAATCGTGCCAGGTGATGCAGCGTCGCGATCGACGATCAAGGTGCCGCCATTTTGTGCAAACATCAAACTCGATCGGCTGCCTAAGGCAATGCCCGTCATGAACCAACGGCCGTTGGCAATCCAACCATCTAACGTGCCGTTGACGATGGGGCCGAAATCTTCAGGTTTGGCGTAGGGCGTAGCGCTAGGGGCGGGTCCAGTTGTGCAGCCAGTGGTGAAATCGATGACGAGCCCCGAATCGGCACCAGCGATAGGCGCGTCGGCGACGACGGCACGGTTGTCACCGCAGGCAGCGATCAGCAGGAGCGCGAGGGCACCCCAGGCGAGATTGGTTTGCATGGCTCCGATGCTCGGTCAGCGGCGGCTGAGTAACAATGTTGTGGGCCTGACAGCTGCTGTCAGCCGGTGACTTCTGTTAGCCCGGAACGCGCGTGGTCACAATCGCCAAGCGGCAGTCGGCGGGGATTAGTTGCATCAGCGCTCGTGCGCTAGACTGCGCCGGTAAAGGTGATTCATGTAGCCCTGCTGTTGCAGGCGGCTGCGCCTCGCCGATCGCGGTTGCGCCTACGACGAAGCTCAGCGCCGTTGGTTGCGCTCGATTCGGCCACCACGTTGCATGATGTTGGGCATCGACGACAAAATCGCTTTGGGTCTTGGTCAGTAGCGCCACCGAGATGTGGACACGAGTTTGGTCGACGTAGTCGCCGAGCGCGGCGCGTAGTTGATCGTGCAGCTGCGCTGCGGTGAGCTCGGGCGTATGGGCCAGTGTTACGAAGGCTCCAAGCGCTGTGCCGCCCAGCAGCGCGCTTGAGGTTGTTGCGCCGCGAATTTCCAAGGCCAGCACGGCAATTCGATCGCCATCAATATGCCAGCTGTGTTCGACATAGCCGACGTTGTTGGCGTTTGACTTGTGGCCCAACACATCCCACTCCGCGTTGGGTGCGGCCATGCTTGCCCACTCGGCTTGTTCGCGTAGCGCCTTGGCAAGTTCAATGTCGCGATCGTGAATCGAGGCTGCCAGGGATTGCTGCAACAGCACCGCCCGAGCACCGGCGCGGCCGACCGCTTCTGCGGTTGCTGCTACAAACACCCGCTCGGTATCCGCCAGGGCCCGCGGTGCATCGAATTTCGCGACAACAAAGCCCCAGAGTTGTTCGCGCACGACGAGGGGCATCCACAAGTCCCAGCCGCCTTGCTTCACAAAGGTTTCAAGTTGCGGCCGGCGCTCGCCGACCAGCATGGTGGCAAGATCGGCTGCTGCAAGGACGTCACGGTGCCGCAAAAACCATGGCACCAGCGTCGGTGGCAGCGAAGCTATCGCAGTTTCGTGAACGTTGTGTAACTCGTGGCTGTGTACGCGCAACAGTTGGCAGGCGGGCGCCCGAAGGTGTTTTTGCCACAGGGTTTGTACCGCGCGTTCGATTGCTGGCAACTCTTGGGTTTCCGGCAACGTCACGGCCCAGGCGGTGACCGCATCATCAAGTAACGGCTCTCTCGCGAGCGCGCCACCGCTGGCCCAGCGCCGCGCCAATGTCACGGCCAGCACCAAGACGGTCGCTGAAGTTAAGGCTTTGCTCAGGTCGGAAAAGCTCCCGAAGATGCTCGCCACACCGGCCCCGGCTAGCGCTGCGCCGCCGGTAAATAGCACCAAGCCCTCGGCCGCAGACGGCCAATTGAAGCCTTGGCGCCGTAGCAAGTCATTGTTGCGAATGAGGTGAATCGCAATGAGTGCACAAATAATGGCGGGCAACCAAGCGAGTGGAAACCAGCCGGCAATGTTGTAGGCCAACAACGCATCCACTAACCCGCCGGTGCCTAATAGCAAGATCGCAACCAACATGTGCAGGGCCCGATTGCGTGCATGTCCGGGCGTGGCGCGGCGAATCACAAAGACGCCAACGCTCGCCCACACCGCGATCAACCCGACGTGCGGCACCATCAGCGGTCCGAGCACAGAGACGTAAATTCCCGATGGCAATAACTGCACATCACGAATCATTAGATCCGTGGTCCAGGTCACGAGCATCGACACTGCGCCGACGAGTCCCGCACTTCGCACAACCCAGCGGTGCCTTTCAAGGTGCCCACTTGCGCCCAGCAATAGTAGCAACACCGACGGTCCGATTAGTGAACTCGGCCCATTGCCGAGCCGCAACAGCCGCCGTGCGGCGTCCGGTTCATGAAACAACATCGCAAGCGCGGAACACAGTGCCCATGGCAGCGACCCCGCCACGGCACCTACCACGCCAACGCGCATCACCCGATCGCCACGGCTCAGCAGGGTGTGCACGGCGATGCCGACCAGCAGCACCGTTAGCAGCAGATAGGGCAGCGACAGCCAGGTCCAACGCACGCGCAGGCACGCTACCGCGAATCGGCGATTCTACCGCGTAAAGCGCTGGGAAAAACTGCACAGTTTTAGTCGGCGTGGCACAATAATCGTCTTGTCTCGTCGTAGCCCACGTATTCGTATCGCCTTGTCCGCTACCATTACCTCGCTGTTGGGTGGGCAGCGCGTGGTTTGTATGACTCGTGATCTTTCGGCGGACGGCATTGGCCTTGATACGATTGCACGGTTTGACGCCGGCACCAGGGTTTCGGTCGCATTGCTCGACCCTGACATCGGCAGCGTGGTCGACGTAATAGGTGAAGTCGCGCGTAAAACCGAAGGTGCGCATACCGCGTTGGGGTTGCGTCTGCTCGAACCATCGTTTGAGTGGAAATCGTTGTTCGGCCGAATTAGTCAGCGCATGCCTCATGCGCCAGAGCGTCACCAGAAACGGCGCCGGGTGCTGGTGGTGGGCGATGATCAGCGGCAGCGTGGTGCGATGGCACTGTACGTAACGAGTGGCTGGGATGTGTTGTTCGCGTCGGATACCGACAGTGTGCAGGACGCCTTGGCTAATGGCGCGCTCGACGCGGTGATCGCCGAACTCGATAGTGATCCGGCATCGGATGGGCCATCGTCGTGGATGGTAATCTGCGAGCTGATGACGCAGTGCCGCCGCTCGCAACCAGCGGCGCGGCGCATTGTGCGAGGTACTAAACGCGGTGGCGATTTTGATGCGCAACTGGTGCACCGTTTTGTCGATCGCGACGCCGGGCTCGAAGCGCTCGTTGACGCGTTGACCGCGGATATTGGCGTTACGTCGGACTTAGTCTAAGGACTTGTGCACAAATTACTGACCCTTCTTTGTGCCGATCCAACGGGACTGGCCGCGTTGCTCGTCAGTCCCGGTATCAGTGCCCGACGGGTATGCTCCTTCCTCGCGCCTTGCCATGCACGTGGCTCGACCCAAATATTGGGTCAGTAATTCATTTACAAGTCCTAAGTTGCGCCGATGAAGTCGAAGCACCGCGACCAACGCTGATCGCGGGCGTGTAGCGCCAAATCACTGCAACTGCTGGTAGGCCGATGTTAACGCGCGGAACTTGGCTTCGAGTTCGCAGCGTTGATGTTGCGAAATGTGCGGCTGTAGATCCGGATGCACCGAACGCACCAAACGGTAATAGGCGCGCTTGATCGTTGGGCCATCCGCACCATCGGCGACGCCAAGTGCGCGGGCCGCTTGGCCCCGATTGGGTAGCGTGGCGGCTTGATGGGGCGCGCTGCTTTCGGCGGTTACCCCACTGTGGTCGAGCGCCCCGACGGTGTTGGTAAAATGTAGAAAAGCCAGCAGGCGAAATCGTGGCGTTCGCGCGAGCGGCCAAATCTGGTCGAGGCGTCGCGGTACGGTCATCGCGGCCACCATGCGTCGATCCGCTTCGTCGAGCGGGAGCCCGCCTAAGGCATCACTGCGCAGTACCAGCCGCGCGCCAGCAAATTGTTGAACTAACCGATGGGCCAGCACCCCATCGACTTGGGCTTCGAGATGTTGGCGAATCCAGGTCGCTAACGGCAGCTCGCGACTGCGGCCGCCAGGCGGATAGGCCACGGTGCCGCCGTCGAATTCAATCTGCAGGGCATGGTGGCGATTGGTATTGAGTAACCGCGCAAGTCGCAACGCGGCGATGTTGGTGGCGTTGATCGCGTCAGCGACGACGACCGCGCCTCGTCGCAGCACCAACACGTCACGGCGCCCACGTGGGTCGTCAATCGAAAGTACGCCACTTGCGTGGGACCGGCCCAACCGGAACCAGTAACTCGGTAGCTCACCCGCCGCGACCACGGCAGTCGTTGGGGCTGTGTCCGCGTTTACTTGCACTTCATGCTTGTAACCAAGCTCAGCGGACGCGGCAAATTTTTGGCACAGCCCAGGGCGGTCGAGCACGTTACCGGGTGCTGGCTTGGTTGCCTTGATCTTTGCGCGATGGTGCGCTAGGCCAGGCTAGGCCACGCTCGGTCGTTCGAATGTAACCACCACGCCAGCGCTGCGGGTTGTTAGGCTCGCAAAAATCAAACAGCCAGGCCGCCAAACCAGCACCGGCCGTGGGCCTTCACATGAAGCCGGCTTTGCGGCGTTCTGCGACGAAGTCGACAACGGTGGACAGTACGTCTTCACGGAATTTTACGTGACCGGCCGCAATTTCGCGCAAGGCGGTGACTGCTGGTTTGTTATCGCATTCGACAATGGCGGACGAACCGCGGGCCAGTTGCCGCGCGCGCTCGGCGGCTAACACCACGAGCGCAAAGCGGTTAGGGACTTGATCTAAACAATCTTCAACAGTTACGCGTGCCATAGGACTCCGTTTCGAAGGCGTGCAAGGTACTCGACTGGTTTCGCAAGTCAATGATCTACGAGAACGATCCCACGCCGTGTGGGCGAAACCATTATATTCAACTGGTTAGCGATCGCCTGACAGTCACCAAGTTGCGCTTGTATTGCCCGTCGTTGGCGACTAACGTTGATGCTCATCACGGGGCTCGGCAAGGCCGCGAGTTGATTTAACTTATGACAACACAAATCGCGACTGCGGCACCGTCGGTGCGGCCACCTGTACATATCGATATTGATTGGGATGCGTTGGAAATTGCGGTCGAGCGCAATGCGCCGGATTCCGATAGTTATCTAGATCTCACCACGGGCCGGGTGCTCACGATCACTGAAGGCGACCCTGAAGCCTTGGTGCAACGGGAAAACGTCACCGTCAACATTCGAAATTTTTTGCGGGTCGAGCCGGCGTCGTCACGCGAACAATATCGCTGGATGGAACGCTTCGTTTTATCCGTTACCGACGAGCCGCTGCGCGAACGCTTGGTCATTTCGATCGATGGCAAAGGCGCGTTTCGTCGATTCAAAGATGTGCTGCTTGGATTTCCTGTCGAGCGTGAGCGCTGGTTTTCGTATCGCGCTGAATTGCTGCATTGGCATATTCACAACTGGCTCGAACAGCACAACATCTTCGGCAACAACGTGCCGCCTTGGGGTGCAGCGGCCCCGCCGGTTGAATTGCCGATGGTGGCCAAGCCTCTACCGGCAGGCAGTGAAACCCCAGGCGAAGCGTTGCGCCGCCACGGCCGTGAATTAATCGATGCACTACCCGCGATCGATTTGCCAACCGCCAACGCCTTCTTGGAATTTCTCAAGCAACGCGCGGCCGACGCTGCGATCGACGACGATAAGTAATGTAAGCCGGTTTTT
>JAGPDK010000259.1 GCA_018057605.1 Kofleriaceae bacterium
CATCCTGGCCCGGCTGCCAAGCCAGCTTCCGCGCCAAGCAATCAACCGCCTCGGTCTGCCACCATTATGGGCATGCCTACCATTAAAGTACCGGCTGGTTCTGCACCTGCCGTCGCGCCTGCACCAGCGCAACCCAGCCGCACCACCGTGATGGCAGTGCCGCCGGTGTCGGCCTCTGGCGCGATGGTCGCTCCGGCCGGACCTGTCACGCCAGCGGCCGATACTTCTGGCGTGTCAGATGTGGCCGGGGTAACGGGATCTGCTGCGCCAGCGCGCGCACCCATGGTTGCCGGCACACCAACCAAGCGTTCGGTCTTGGTTGAGCGCACCTTAGCTAAAATGGCGGCGCAACTAGCGCAAGCAACTGGGTTGCAACCAGGTAGCCCGGAATTAATGGCGTTGCTCAAGCTGTCCACGGAAGTGGTCGAGCGCATTGTGTGGGAAGTGGTGCCAGAATTGGCCGAGCAAATCATCCGCGAGAACCTGCACGAACTTGCCGCTAAACGCGCGTAGTGACCTTGCCGTGCTGAGCGCGGCAGGCAGTGCAGCTGACGTTGCTGCGTGGCCGGATTGTCGTCAATCGTCGACGGATCTTGGTACGTGTTGAGTAAAATCTGTTGATGGTTCGTGGTAGCTTGCGCCCGCCATGAGTGCATCCGCCGCGCTTTCAAAACAGTATGATCCTTCTGAAGTCGAACCGCGTTGGCTGCGGTTCTGGTTGGAGAATGGATATTTTCACGCCGACGAAAACAGCCCGACGGTGCCCTACGCCATCACGCTGCCACCGCCGAACGTAACCGGCTCGCTGCATATGGGGCACGCGCTTGGGTCAACGATGCAAGATATCTTGATTCGTTGGCGTCGCATGCAAGGCTACAACGCCATGTGGATGCCCGGCACCGACCATGCGTCGATTGCCGTGCATCACTTGTTGGAAAAGGCGTTGCGTCGCAAAGAAAGCAAAACCCGCTTTGACTTAGGTCGCGACGAGTTCATGCGCCGTGCCTGGGAGTGGCGCGACAAATCCGGTGGCCGCATCACCGAGCAAGAAAAGCTGATGGGCTTTTCCCTCGATTGGCCGCGCGATCGATTCACCATGGATGACCAGTCGAATGCTGCGGTTCGCGAAGCGTTTGTTAAATTGTACGAAGAAGGCCTGATCTATCGCGCCAATCGAATGATCAATTGGGATCCGGTTTCGGAAACCGTGGTTTCCGATCTGGAAATCGATGTGGTCGAAGAGGCCGGCTCGATGTGGGAACTCAATTACCCTCTTGTCGATGGCAATGGCGCGGTGATCACCGTGGCCACCACCCGGCCCGAAACTATGCTGGGCGACACAGCGGTTGCGGTCCACCCCGACGACGAACGCTACCAACACCTCGTCGGCAAGATGATCGCGTTGCCGCTGACCGGCCGCCACATTCCAATTGTTGCCGATACCTTTGTTGATCCAACGTTTGGTTCGGGCGCAGTTAAAGTTACCCCAGCGCACGACCCGAACGATTACGAATGCGCGCAGCGCTGCAACTTACCAGCGTTGCAAATCATTGACGCCAAAGGCCGCATGTGTGGGCCGATTCCTGAAAAATACATCGGCATGTTGGTCGAAGCCGCCCGCAGAGAAGTGGTGGCGGATCTCGAACTCGCCGGCGCGCTCGGCCTCATCAAAGATCACAAAGTGCCACGCGGTCGCTCCGAGCGATCGGGCGCAGTGGTTGAGCCGATGCTGATGGAGCAATGGTTCGTGCGCACGGCTCCGCTGGCCGCCAAAGCCGTCGAAGCTGTTGAGTCAGGCAAAACCAAATTCGTGCCGGAGGTTTGGACCAAAACCTACATGCACTGGATGACCAACATCCGCGACTGGTGCATCTCGCGGCAATTGTGGTGGGGCCATCGCATTCCGGCTTGGTATTGCAATGCGTGCAAGCACATCACAGTTGCGCGGGCGACGGTAACCGCTTGTGAAAAATGCGCTAGCGCCGATGTGCGCCAAGACGAAGACATTTTAGATACCTGGTTCTCGTCGGCATTGTGGCCATTTTCGACGCTGGGCTGGCCCAACAAAACCCGTGAACTCGCGGCGTTTTACCCGAACAGCGTGTTGGTTACCGGCCCGGATATTATCTTTTTCTGGGTCGCCCGCATGATGATGATGGGCATCCATTTCATGGGCAAGGCGCCGTTCCGCACCGTGTACTTGACCTCGATCGTCACCGATGAAAACGGCGACAAGATGTCCAAGACCAAAGGCAACGTGCTCGATCCACTCAATGTGGTGCACGGTGCTTCGCTCGAAGAAATGCTAACGCGGGCAACCGCCGACAATGCTGATGATGCTGCACTCAAAGCGTTGCGGCGCAACTTCGCCAAAGGCGTACCGTCGATGGGCGCCGATGCGTTGCGGTTCGCACTCGCTGCACTCAATACCTCCGGCCGTTATATTCGCTTGTCGGCCGAACGGGTTGAAGGTTATCGTAACTTCATCAACAAGCTGTGGAACGCTTCGCGTTTTGCACTGATGAATCTTGATGGCTTTGATCCCGAGCGTTTCGAAGCTCAGTTGGCTGACCGCGCTCCAGCGTCCGCTGGTTCGCTACATGCTGGGCCCAACAAGATGGCGATGGGCCTGCCGGAACGTTGGATCTTGTCGCGCTTGCAAGCGGTGTCGGCCGATGTGGATACCGCGCTCGAAGGCTTTCGCTTCGCTGATGCCGCCAATGCGCTGTATCACTTTGTGTGGAACGAAGTGTGCGATTGGTATATCGAGCTGGCCAAACCCCATTTGCGGCAAGCCGAAAATCCGGGCAGCGTCGTTGGTGAACCCGACGCCGCGCGTGCCGCCAAACGGCACGTCGTGCAAGGCGTACTGGCCACCGTGCTTGAACGGGTGATGCGCTTGATGCATCCTTTTGCACCGTTTGTCACCGAAGAAATTTGGCAAAAACTGCCAAAGCCGGTGGAGTTGCCAGGTTCGCTGATGGTTACCGTGTATCCACGTCCGGATCTCGGACGGATTGATGCAGCGGCTGAAGCTGAGATGAAGTTAATTCAAGATGTTGCGGTCGCTTCGCGCATGTTGCGTGCAACCTACGGCATTTCGCCAGCGCAAAATATCGAAGTCGAACTGCGCATCGCCGCAGGCGCCGACGCCGCACGCCGCACCGTGACCGAAAACCTCGCCATGATCGAGCGCAGTGCGCGCATCAAAGCCACGATCGGGCAGGGCTCCGACGTGGTGCCACAGTCGGCCAAGGCCCTCGTCGGTGCCGACATTGAAATCATCATGCCGCTCGGTGGGCTCATTGATCCTGCCGCCGAAAAAGCCCGCATCACCAAAGAAATCGGGCGGGTTGAAAAAGACATTGCCGGGTTAGAAAAAAAGCTCAGCAATGCCGATTTTTTAGCGCGGGCTCCGGAAGAAGTTGTGGTCGAGCAGAAGGCTCGGCTCACTGATGAGCACGCGCTGCGCACCCGCTTGCAGGAGGCGATGACGATTCTGCAGGCAGGCATCTAAGTGCGGTGCCGTGATTTTAGGTCGACGGCGGCGAGGCCCTAGTACCGCAGATCCTAAGTCCGTTCAGAGTTCCTAGCTGACTGGCGGTACGAAACGAAAATGAAACTGGGACCGAGCGCTACACCCGAAGGGGCCGGAGTTGGAGCGAACCAAGCGAACGCTTAGGATGCGAGGTACTAGTGTCGCTCGCTAGGCTCGCAGTGCCGCATGCTGGTGGCGACGACTTCAAATCACTTTCGCAGCTCATCAAATAGAGAAAAATATGGCGTCAGATAATACCAAACACATCATTACGTCGCTGGTCGTGAATTTTCTGATCGCGGTGTCCAAAGGTATTGCCGCGGCGATCACCGGATCGGGCGCGCTGTTGGCCGAGACCATCCACTCGTTGGCCGACTGCGGCAACCAAGGTTTATTGTTATTCGGCGTCAAGCAGGCACGCAAATCGCCCGACGCAACCCATCCACTGGGCTATGGCCGCGCCGTATATTTTTGGTCATTCATGGTGGCGCTATTGTTGTTCACCGGCGGTGGCGTGTTTTCGATCTACGAAGGCATCCACAAAACCATGCACCCCGAAAAGGTCGGATCAATTACGATCGGCGTGGTGATCTTGGGTATCGCCTTGCTGCTCGAAGGTTATTCGACCTACGGCAACATTGTGGAATTTAATAAACGCCGCGGCACGGTTGGATTTTTTCACTTTCTGCGACGGACCAAAGATTCCGATTTAGTCGTGGTCTTTGGTGAAAACTCGGCGGCCGTGGTGGGCTTAGTGTTTGCCATGATTGCTTTGATTATGTCCAAGGTCACCAATGATGGGCGCTGGGACGGCATCGGCTCGCTGTTCATCGGCTTGGTCCTGGTGGCGGTGGCGGTGTTTTTGGCGGTTGAAGTTAAATCGTTGTTGGTTGGCGAAGCGGCCGACCCAGATCTTGATGCCAAGCTGCATGCCGTGTGCGAACGCCACAGCGAAATTATGAAAATTTTGCGGGTGTTATCGATTCAGCAAGGCCCGGGTGAAATTTTGGTTGCGCTCAAAGTCCACGTGCGTTCGGGCTTAGTCACGGGCGGCGAGCCGGGGTCGTTGTGCGATGTGATCAACAAGTTTGAGGCTGACGTAAAAGCCAGCGTACCCGAAGTCCGCTGGTTGTTTACTGAGCCGGATTCTGGCGATTGAAGAGACGGCCGCAGCCTAATATTTGAGTAACGCACTGCGTAGCAACCCGAACCCGAAGATTTCAGCGCGGCGATCGGACGCGGCGGAGCCGGTAGCAATTGTCGGACCGGCGCGCTAGTTTGCGGCCATGAACGCGTCGCTATTGTCCCCGTTGGATTCATTTGCTCGCCGGCACATTGGCTCGTCGGAAGCGGAACTAGCCCAAATGCTCGAAGCGGTGGGCTACCCCTCGCTCGACGCCTTGGCGGCCGCTACGTTGCCTACGTCGATCGCCTTGGCGAAACCTCTCGACCTTGGGCCACCACTCGGTGAACACCAATTGCTCGAAGAGCTAAAAACCTTGGCTGCGGAAAACCAGGTGATGCGTTCGTTCATCGGTATGGGCTACTACGATTGTGTCACGCCGCCGGTGCTGTTGCGCAACGTGCTGGAAAACCCAAGCTGGTATACCCAGTACACCCCATACCAAGCTGAGATTTCCCAAGGCCGCTTGGAAGCGCTGGTGAATTTTCAAACCATGATCGCCGACCTAACCGGGTTGCCGATGGGCAATGCATCGCTGCTCGATGAAGCGACGGCGGCGGCCGAAGCGATGAACATGTGTGTTGAAATCGCCGAACGTAAACGCGTGATCGTGTGGGTCGCCGATGATGTGCATCCGCAAACCATTGCGGTGATGCATACTCGCGCCGAGCCGCTGGGTATCACCCTAAGCATTGGCAATACTGCGGTCATTCGCGCTGCGTTGGCACAAAACGGTGCGCAGATCGCAGGCGTGGTGCTTGCGTATCCGACCACGGATGGCGTCGTTGCTGACCCACGCGCCATGATTGGCCTGATTCATGACGTTGGCGCCAAAGCGGTGCTCACGGCTGACTTATTAGCGCTTACACTGCTGGCATCGCCCGGCGAAGTCGGCGCTGATATCGCCATTGGTTCGGCGCAACGCTTCGGCGTACCGATGGGTTTTGGCGGACCACACGCGGCCTTTTTGGCCTGCAAAGATGAGTTCCGCCGGCAAATGCCGGGCCGCATTATCGGGGTGTCGCGCGACGCCAAAGGCAACATGGCGTATCGCCTCGCGCTGCAAACGCGTGAACAACATATTCGCCGTGAAAAGGCGACGTCGAACATCTGCACGTCGCAGGTATTGCTGGCCGTGATGGCCTCTATGTACGCGGTTTATCATGGGCCGCACGGGCTCACCGCAATTGCCCAGCGGGTGCGCGCCCACGCCGCGTTGGCCAAAGCGGGCGCTGCCAAGCTTGGCTTCGCTGCGCGCAGCGGCGAATTTTTCGATACCTTGCGCTTCGACATCGAGGCCCATCGCGCTGCCCAGATATTGGCGCGTGCCACCGACCGCGGGCTCAATTTGCGCCGTTACGACGACGGGGTAGGGCTGTCGTGTGACGAGACAACCAGTGTTGACGACATCGCCTTGGTGCTCGAAGCCTTGCTGCCGCCCGGCACCGACGAACTGCCGTTTACGATGGCGGCGCTGATCGCCGAGACCAGCGTGCCCGACTTGTCGACCGGCGTTGCGCGAACCAGCAAATTTCTAACCCATGCACATTTTAATTCATTTCATGCTGAGCATGAAATGCTGCGGTATTTGCATCGCTTAGCAGCCAAAGACTTATCGTTAACCACGTCGATGATTCCGCTTGGTTCATGCACCATGAAGCTCAATGCGACCAGCGAAATGTTGCCAGTCACCTGGCCGGAATTTGGCCGCATGCATCCGTTTGCGCCGGCCGAGCAAACCGGTGGCTATCAAGCGATGTTCACCCAGCTCGAAGCCTGGCTTGCCGAAATCACCGGCTTTGCCGCGGTGTCGTTACAGCCTAATTCTGGAGCCCAAGGTGAATACGCGGGCCTGTTAGCAATCCGCGGTTACCATATCGCACGCGGTGATCGGCATCGCACGGTGTGCTTGATTCCAACGTCGGCCCACGGCACCAACCCGGCGAGCGCTGCGATGGCGGGCTTCAAGGTAGTTGCAGTTGCTGCAACCGCTGACGGCAGCATCGATGTTGCCGATTTAAAAGCCAAAGCCGAAATGCACGCGAAAAACCTGGGCGCGTTGATGGTTACGTATCCATCGACCCACGGCGTTTTCGAGGACGCGATCATCGAAATCTGCAAAACCATCCACGCCTACGGTGGCCAAGTCTACATGGACGGTGCCAACATGAATGCCCAAGTTGGGCTCACCAGTCCGGGCTACATTGGCGCTGATGTTTGTCACCTGAACCTGCATAAGACGTTTTGCATTCCGCATGGCGGCGGTGGCCCGGGCATGGGGCCGATCGGCGTCGCCAAGCATCTTGCGCCGTTTTTGCCGGGACATCCGTTGGCTGCACCTGGCAGCCAATCGGTTGGGCCAGTGTCGGCCGCGCCGCATGGCTCCGCATCGATCTTGCCCATTTCGTTCGCCTACATTGCCATGATGGGCGAACCCGGGCTGCGCCGTGCTACGCAGGCGGCAATTCTCGGTGCCAACTACATTGCACTGCGATTGGCACCGCACTACCCGGTGCTCTACACCGGTCGCAATGGGCGGGTTGCCCATGAGTTGATCATCGATTGCCGCGGCTTCAAAAAACTTGCTGGCGTTGAAGCTGAAGACATCGCCAAGCGCCTGATGGACTACGGCTTTCATGCGCCGACGATGTCTTTTCCGGTGCCTGGAACGTTGATGATTGAACCAACCGAAAGCGAATCCAAAGCTGAGCTCGACCGCTTTTGCAATGCGATGATTTCCATTCGCAACGAAATCACAGCCATTGAGGCGGGCAAGATGGACAAGGTCAATAATCCGCTCAAAAATGCGCCGCACACCGCGGCGGTGGTAACCGGTACCGAATGGGACCGGCCATACAGCCGCGAGCAAGCCGCGTTTCCTGCACCGTGGTTGCATGGCCATAAGTATTGGCCAACTGTGTCACGCGTCGATAATGCGTACGGCGATCGCAATTTAATGTGCAGCTGTCCACCGATGGATAATTACCAATAGCGGCGTAGCCCCACGTCGTTTTTTCGACTGTCAGAGGCCGGTGCTACCACTCCGCCATATGGGTGGTTCGTCGGCACCTGCGGATGCAGGCAATTATACGGCGTTGTTGGTTAGTTCGCTGATTGTGTTAGCGCTGCTAGCGGCGGTGCTGTGGGCGCTGGCGCGCTGGAAACACGCGGCTGGCGGGCGGCGCGGCAGTGATGGCACCGGCTTACTCAAGGTCCGGGCCCAGTTGACGCTTGAGCCGCACCGCACGCTGTACGTGGTTACCGTGGGCGAAAAAACATTACTGC
>JAGPDK010000260.1 GCA_018057605.1 Kofleriaceae bacterium
CACTTCACCGAGATGCCCAGCAAGAATTTTTTGCACGGCGCCGTCCCACGGTACGCGGCCAGCGACCAGCTCGTACAGTAGAATCCCGAGGCTGTAGACGTCGCTTGCAGGGCTGGCACTTTCACCTCGGATGCGTTCGGGTGCCACGTAATGGGGCGTGCCCGATAGGCCGGTTTGCACCCGGCCGGGATTGAGTGGGCGCGCTAAGCCGAAATCGAGCAGCTTGGCCACCACGCGTCGGCGTTTGCCTGGCTCTTCGATCTCTTTGACCAAAATGTTTTCGGTCTTGATGTCGCAATGCACGACGCCTTGTTGGTGGATGTAATGCAAAGCCTCGGCGAGCTGAATTGCAATTTCGCATGCGTAGCGCACGCCGAGCTGCTTTTCGCGGAACAAGATTTTATGCAGCGCTTCGCCTTCAACCAGATCCATCACCATGAACATGCCAACCGCTTCATCTTCGCCGAAGTCGACGACGGCGGTGATGTTGGGATGCTGCATTGCCGAGGCAAAACGGGCTTCGCGGTCAAACAGTTCGCGGGCTTCGCGGGTTTCTGAAACCGTGTCGCAAATGATCTTGAGCGCAAATTTGCGGCTCAAATTGACATGCGCCACCTTGTACACTTTGCCCATGCCACCTTGGCCAATGCGGGAAATAATTCGATAGCGACCGCCGATGAGTTGGTGATGATGCGCGGTGTTGACGTGGAGCATTTTTTCGCCACGAACTCCCGAGGGGATCGGGGTTCCTGCCGTGGCGGCGCGTTTTTTGGGTAGGCGCGTTGGCTCGGCATCTACCTGGAGCGCACGCGCTGCGCCAAGGCTTGATTGGCCGCCGTCGAGCGAGCGTTCATCCAGAAACACGCTTTGACCTGGGGTGCGAATCGCGCTTTCGGGCAACCGTGGCAGATCGCCGGTCACGTCCCCGACTGACGCTGCCCGTGGACGTTTTTGCGAAGTTGGATCGGGAATGCCCGGAATCACGCCGCGTGAAACCGCTGGAATCGGCGGTGGTCCAGCGGTCCGGGATGGGGCGGCGTCTTCGGGCGGTGCGGGCAAAGGCAGCGATGGACCGCGGCGGCCAGCGGAAGGGCGTTTATCCGACACCGCTGCATCTTATCAGTTCGCTGGAGAAAAGTGCGTGTGGGGAGGCTCGGTCCTCGCTTCATTCTTATTTTCGCACCGCCAAGCTATCAAGAACTCTGAACTGATTCAGGATTTGCGGTACTAGTGTTCGGTGGTTGGTGCCAAGGTCCATCGAGGTTGCGCATCGTGACGTGGTCGCGCGGCATCTTCCTGTTGCCGCTGCTGGGCGTTGGCAGCCTGGTCATCGTCATGGCCTACGCCGCGGTGCTGCGCGGCGACGTGCGCTTGCGCCGTTGGTTCTTGCTGCATCTGGGCGTACTGTTGCCCATTAGCGTTTGTCTCGCGATCATTCCGTCGATCAGCGACGCTCGCGTGGCCCTCAATGTGTATCAATTTCTGGTGGCCATGGTGCCCCTGGTTGGTATTGGTGGGATTCATTATCGGTTGGCTTTGTTACCGCCGTCGCGTGATGTTGTCTGGCGCGGGCGCTTGGTCGTCGTCGGTGGTTTGTTGTTAGCAGGGTGGACGCTGCTTTCGCCTGCTGTCGTGGTTGGCGTTCAGCTCGTCGACTATGGTTGGTTTTTTGTCCCAGGGGCGCACGCTTGGTTGTTTGTGGGTTTGGTCCTCGCGAACTCGGCGTTGGGCGCTGTGCCGTTGGTTCGCGTTGCGGTTGCCTCCGAACCTTCACCCTTGCGACAGCAGTTGCGCTGGACGTTGGTTGCTAATCTGATCACGGCGGCGGCGCTTATCGACATCCGCATTGCCTATGGCTTTGGCGCGTTCCGTAGCAGCTGGATCTTGCTTGCGTTGGGCAGTGCGTTGTCGTTGCGTGCGTTGATGGTGCATGATTTGTTGCGGGCGCGTGCCGTCGACACGCGGGTGCCCCGGACAATTTCGATCCTGGTTTTGACTACGCTATTTGGTTGGATGGTCCTGCGCTTGCTGGGGCCATCACGCGTTGCTTGGGCCGATGCGCTGGCATTGGTCGGGGCCTACTGTGCGATTCGCACGGTGTTGACAATTTTTGACTTGATGCAGCGCGGTGGCGCAGGGCGCACGGGGCCCCTCACGCGATTGCTGCAACACTTTGCGGAACGTGCCTTTGCCTTGCCTTCGCCGACCGCCATTGCCGCGCTTGGTCAAGAAGTCGCATCGCTGGGCTTTGGTGTCGCCGTCGAAATTTGGCTTGCATCGCCCGATGATTGGGGGTGGCGCGACCAGTACGGTCAGCGTATCGCCGACCAGGCCGCGCTTGATCCGATGTTTAGCAACTGGTTGGTTGAACATGAACACGCAAGTGGCGTGATTGATGCCAGTACCGTTGTGCCCGAAGATTTTCGCGCCGCGCACGCCAACCTTTTACACAACACCCGCGCTGTGGTGTTGATGATTCGCGGCGGGAATTTGTATGGCCTAGCCCGCATTCCCAAATCCGTGAAGCGATCGGAAACGTTGTTGACGTTTGCGGTGCAATGGGCCAATCACATGGGCGATGCGTTGCTGTTTCACTATTTGCAACGTGATGTCGCTGCCCAAGTGACATTGGCGCGTGATGTTGAGCTCACGGCCAGCATCCAGGCGTCGTTGTTGCCGACGGCGTCATCGCATTTTTTGCAATCGGTTGAAGTCATGGGTGCGTGGCAACCAGCGTCAGCGTGCGGTGGCGATTTTTGGACCGTCAAAGCACTTGGTCGACGCACTTTGCTGGTGGTTGCCGACGTGTCGGGCCATGGCATTGCGCCAGCAATGGTAACCGCTGCGGTCGCGGGTGCGTGTGCCGCGATGGCCGGCGTGCACGCGGCGACGCTCGACGTGGCGACGCTCGTTGCCGAGCTAGATGTTGTGGTGCGCCGCGCCGGTGGCGGTCAACTCCACATGACGTGTTTTGCGGCGATCATTGATGGCACCGAGATCGAATACATCAATGCGGGGCACACGGCGCCGTACGTTGCAGCGGTGCGTGGCCAAAGCCGCGAACTTTCCGCGTTGGTAGGGCGTGGCAATCCACTCGGGTTGGGCGCTGCAGGCGCTTGGAAAGTGCAACGCCGCGCCATAGCGCCAGGTGCCCTGCTGGTGGCATTTACCGATGGCCTGACCGACGCCCAAACCGCAGCCGGCGAAAGTTATGGCGATCGCCGCCTGCAAAAACTGCTGCGGACCTTGCCTGCTACCGCGACGCCGGCTGAAGCGCTGCGCATCGTCCGTGCTGCCGTCGACAGCCATCGTGCTGGTATGCCGCTGCCCGACGACCAAATGGTTGTGGTCGCCCGCATCCGCGAGGCTCCGGCGGTTACGGTTTAGCAGCGGGGTCGGTTGCCGCGCCTTCTTTGCTGGCTTCTTTGCTGCCAACCACCGTCATGTTCATGCCGATCTGTACCGACACGGCTTTGCCGTCGATCTCGATGACGGTTTTGCCATTGAGGTACCAGCCAAACGAACCAGTCGAAAACTCTTTCACTTCGGCCAGCATTTCTTGACTACCGATGGTGATCTTTAGCGGCGTTGCTTTTTCGACGAACTGGGCGCGGGATACGGGACACGTGGTTTTTGCCATGGCCGCATTGTGCCGCGAATCGGCGTCGCCGTCACATGGTTCGCGTCATGAGTTCGGGATGAGACAAGGCAACGTGCGCGAAAGCTGCCAGCACCAGGGCATGTTCCACTGCCCCGGTGCGCAGGAAGTGCAACACCTCCGCCATCGGTAGCGTGGCCACTGCAAGGACTTCACCGTCGTCGGGCCGTGCCGTGCCGGTCGGCGTTGCGTTGAGGGCCAAATACATATGCAACGTGTTATTTTGCAGTGCTGGATTCGGTGCGCATTGGCCAAGTGCGATCCACTGCGTTGCAATGAACCCGGTTTCTTCTTCCAGCTCGCGTGCCGCTGCCACGGCTGGCGCTTCGCCATCGTCGATCATGCCGCCTGGAATCTCAAGGCAGATACGATTGGTGCCGGGCCGATATTGACGCAGCGTGACCACATGATGGTCTGGGGTGATCGCGATAACATTGACCCAGTCGGCGCAAAGCAAAGTTGAAAAACGCTTGGTGGCACCACTGCGAGGGTTGGTGCACTCAACAAATTCGGTGCGAAACACGCGATATTCGGCCCCTGGGGTCCGGCGTTGCACCGGCCAACGCAACAGATCATCGGCCGCACTAGCACCACTTGGTTTCGTCATCGTTCCACAGTGTAGCGCCAAACCCAGCCGACCCGATACCCGCGGTCTTTGGCATTTGTGCGCTTCCCAAGCGCGGCGGTTTTGGGCCACTCTCGTGCGTATGGCAACTTGTTCCAGTGTCGTGAAGCAACTTACCGTTGGGGCGTGGGCGGCCTTGGTTGTGACGATGCCGGCGCGGGTGCAGGCCGGTGGTTTTAGTATTATCGAATTTGGGACACGCCGCACCGGCATGACGGCCGTGGTTGGTCGACCCGATGAGCCCAGCGCGATTTTGCACAATCCGGCGGGAATGTCGTTACTACCGGGCACCCACGTCTACGTGGCCGGCGGCCTGGCCATGATCAATACTGAATTTAGTGTGCTGCCTTGGGACCAAAGTCAAAAATTCATCGACGATATTTCGCCCGGAGCCGACGGCTATTACGCCGGTGTCAAGCCGACCCGCGCGATGGCGGTGCTACCGATGCTGGCCGCCACGTTCGAAGTCAAACCTGACAAGCTGTGGCTCGGCTTCGGCGCTTTTGTCGGCAATGCAACCGGCGCGAAATTTGATCGCGCAGCGGTAACTCGGTATCACTTGATCAACGGCTACATTGTTGCGCCGCAATTGTCGGCGGCGGTGGCCTACAAGCCGCGCCGAGATTTGACCGTGGCGGCAACGTTGGGTGTGATCAATTTTCGGATCAAAGGCGAGCGTCTATTTTATCCAATTTTGCCCGACGGCACCGATATCAGCAAAACCATAGGTAGCCGCGCTCATTTGCAGCTTAATGGTAGCGGCTGGGCGCCGGTGTGGAGTGTCGCTACATTGTATCAACCGACGCCAAAAGTTTCGCTTGGTGCGGCGATCATCGGCCGGGTCGACGCCACACTCGAAGGCGATGTCAACGTTACCTATAGCGACGATGCATTTGTGCCGGGTGACACGCTTGAAGGTTTGCAACGCACTAATCAAATTATTCCCTGGACGTTCAATGCCGGCGGCAATGTCGACGTGCATCCGAATGTCGAAGTAGGTGTTGAATTTCGCTATTGGTTGTATCGCCAGTACAAAGAGCAACGCACCGAGATCAAAGGTATCGCGTTGTTGCGCGAGCTTGTCACCGTCAAAAATTATAACGATTCGTACCAAATTGCCGGCGGAATCCGCCTGCATCATCTGCCGCAAGTGCCGCATCTTGAACTCATGATGGGTACGCACTGGGATCAAACGCCTGCACCCAAACAAACCGTCACCCTCGATCAGCCAACATTTTCGCACTACGGTTTGCACAGCGGCGTGCGCTACACCTTGGGCAAATATCGCTTGGGCGCGAGCTACCTCCGGTACTTTTATAGTATTCCGACCATCAACGACAGCATCACCGCGCCACCGTCGAATATTAAAGGCGATGGCGTGAGTAATACGTTTTCATTGCAGTTCGAAGGTACGTTCGGCGGCGGCCGATGAACCGCATGGCGATTCCACCCACCGGCGATCAGGCGGATGCGCTGCTGGCCACCATGACTGACATGCAGCGCCACGACACTGACTGGCGCCATGGTCGGGTGTTTTCGCTGGTCTATCACGCTGGCGATGCGCATGAGCGCTTGTTGCAGCGGGCCCATGCGATGTTTGCAAGTGGCAATTTGCTCAACCCGTTGGCGTTTCAAAGCCTCAAACGGATGGAGAGTGAAATCATCCAAATGACGGCGTCGTTGTTTCATGGGCCGGCCACGGCCGTTGGTACCGTGACCAGCGGTGGTACCGAATCAATTTTGGTTGCGATGGCCGCGTATCGCGATCGCGCGCGCAAACAAAAGCCGTGGATTCGTGCCCCTGAAATCGTGGTGCCACGGTCGATTCATCCAGCGTTTGACAAAGCCGCGCACTATTTTGGCATCAAGCTACGCAAAGCCGCGCTCGACGAGCAAATGCGTGCTGACGTCGACGATTTTAAACGCAAGATTGGCCGCAACACCATTGGGCTGGTTGCTTCGGCGCCGCAATATCCGCACGGCGTCATCGATCCGATCGAAGCCATCGGTGCGCTGGCCATGGAACGTGGCATTCCGCTGCATGTGGATGCCTGCGTCGGCGGGTTTGTGTTGCCATGGTTGGAACAGCTGGGGCGGTCGATTCCGTTGTGGGATTTCCGAGTGCCAGGCGTCACTTCGATTTCGGCTGATCTACACAAGTATGCGTACGCTGGCAAAGGCGCGTCGACGTTGACGTGGCGCTCCATGGATGCAATGAAATTTCAATTCTTCGTCGAGACCAGTTTTCCGGGTGGCATTTATGCATCGCCGACGCTGATCGGCACGCGGCCCGGTGGCCCCATCGCAGCGGCGTGGGCGGCGCTGCACAGCCTTGGGCAAGATGGCTATCGTGATCTTGCAGGCAAAGCGGCACAAGCGGCGGATCAGTTAGCCAACGGCATTTCGACCATCGACGGCCTCGCGCTGGTGACCCATCACGACGCGCCGATCGTGGCTTGGTGCGTTGCGCCCAACGCCGGCAACCTTGATACGTTTGCCATTGCCGATCGTTTGGAGGCGCTTGGATGGTCGGTTGATCGCATGCACAAACCAACCGCGATTCACTTAACGTGTACAGCCAATCATTTGGCCATCGTCGACGACTATTTGGAGGATCTACGGGTTGCGGTGGCGCAAGTGCGCGCCAATCCCAACCTCGCTAAAAGTGGCACTGCGCCGATGTATGGCATGGCCGCTAAAATTCCCATGGGCGGCATGGTTGCCGCAAACATTCGCAATGTGATGGCCAACATGTACGCACCAGGCGTGGTGATGCCCGATGTCACCCAAGGCGGCGACGGCCTCATCGATAAAGTGCTCAGTAAATACGGCGAGCAAATCCAGGGTGCGCTCGACAAAGTCGAAGCGGTGCGGGCCCGGGTCGATGCCTATTCGCGGCAGCGCCGTGCGACGCGGCAAGCGCGAGGCAATCGATGACCCGGCGCATCGCGTTTGTCCGCATCATGCAAGAGTCGAACGCGTTGTCGCCGGTGGAAACAACGTTGGGTGATTTTGAAAACAGCCATTATGTCGTCGGTGACAAACTGCTGCATTCGGTGAGCCCGGGCGGCCACGAGCTGCAAGGCTTCTTTAAGCGCGCCGAGCTTGCTGGATTTGTCGATGCGGCGCGTCACAGCAACGGCGAATTTGTGCCGGTACCGATTTTTTCGGCGTGGGCGTCGTCGGGCGGGCCGTTGTCGACGCAGGTGTTTGAAACCCTCGAACAACGCATGATCGATGGCTTGCGGGCGGCCGGCAACATCGATGGTGTTTACGTTTGTCTGCACGGCGCGATGGGCGTGGTCAACATCCCTGACGCGGAGACCCGGTTATTACAATCGGCGCGGCGGGCAATTGGCGGCGGGCCGGTGGTGACCACCCACGATTTGCACGGCAACATCACCAAGGCGCGCATGGAAGCGGCCGACGCCATTGTTGGCTATCATACCAATCCGCATCGCGACCATGCTCGCTGTGGGCGCAAAGCCGGCGATATGCTGATTGGCATGTTGCGCGGCGACATCAAGCCGGTGCAAGCCTGGCGCACGTTGCCGGTCATCCTGGGTGGCGGCAAAACCCTCGACTTTATGTCGCCGATGCGGGCGGTGTTTCGCCGCATGAACCAAATGG
>JAGPDK010000261.1 GCA_018057605.1 Kofleriaceae bacterium
GCATCAAACGGGTCTACCATCACAACATGGTAGGCCTTTTCGCGTTGCGCCGAGGAGAAGGCGACGCCAGCGCAGCGATGCACTCGCTACGCGCCAGACCGGCCAGGACCGCGTCGCGCAGCTTGGCTGCGGCAACACGACACTACGCGGACCGCAACCCTACGGCGCCGTGCCGGGACGTTTGCGCGAAGCCAACATCTCAATCAAATCCATTTTGGTAATAATACCAATGACGCTGCGGTCGTCGCCAAGCACCACCGCGACTTCGCCACGTTCGAAGATGCGCGGCAGTTCGCTCGAACTGGCATGCATGCCCACCGTTGAAACTTTGCGTTCCATCACTTCGGCCACCGTGGTCGACGCACTGACACGCCCGGCCACCATGTGATGGAGCAAGTCACTTTCGGTCAAAATGCCAGCGAGCTTGCCACCATCAAGCACCGGCATTTGTGAAATCCCATGCTGCTTGAACTGCGACGTGGCGTGGCCAACTTTTTCATTGAGATCAACGCTGAGCAGCGCGCGTTGACCGAGCTGACGCATGACATCGCCAATGGTGCCAACTTCCCATTCGGCTTGCAAAAAGCCTTGCTGCCGCATCCATTTGTCGTCGACAAATTTTGACAAATAGTTACGAATCGAATCGGGCAGCACCACGCAAACCCGCTGTCCCGGTTGCATTTCGCGGGCGACTTGCATCGCAGCCCACACGGCGGATCCACAAGAACCACCGCACAATAGGCCTTCTTGGCGAATGAGCTGACGCGCGACCACAAACGAATCACGGTCGTTGGATTTTACCCAGCGATCCACCAAACGGCGGTCGAGCACATCGGGTATGAAATCGTAGCCAATACCTTCGACCTTGTAACTTTTGATCTCGCCAGGCCCAGCGAGAATGGAACCTTCAGGATCAACGCCAATGATCTTAACGTGCGGCATGTGCTTTTTGATGACGCGAGCCACCCCGGAAATCGTGCCACCAGTACCTGCCGTCATGACGACAGCATCAAGCTTGCCGCCACACTGCTCAAGGATTTCCAAGCCGGTACCTTCTTCATGCGCCAAGGGATTTGACGGGTTGGCGTATTGATCCAAAATATGCGCGTTCGGAATCACTTCCTTGAGCCGGCGCGCCACGCCAATATGACTTTCCGGAGAATCCCAGGCCGCTTCGGTTGGCGTGCGAATAATTTCTGCACCCAACGCTTCGAGGACAACCTGTTTCTCTTGGCTCATCTTTTCGGGCATCGTGATGATGACGCGATACCCACGCACCGCCGCCGCGAGCGCTAACCCAATGCCGGTGTTCCCCGAGGTTGGCTCAATAAGCGTATCGCCTGGCTTGATCCGACCAGACTTCTCAGCGTCGAGCAGCATGCGCACGCCGATGCGGTCCTTAATTGAACCACCGGGGTTCATGAACTCGCATTTGGCAACGATTTCGGCAGGAATGTCGCGCGCGATACGCGACAAACGAACCATGGGCGTCATGCCAACGGCATCAATGATTGAATCGAGAATTCCGACGCGGTTGTTGATCATCGCGCGCAGTCTACATCAACCCACCTGCCATCGGCAGGCACAAGTGCCGCCAAGTAAAGCGATGTTGAAAGTCGTAAGCGGATACCAGCCCGGCCCAGGCCTTCGGGTTGAGAGCCGAGATTGGAGACCCGAGACCCGAGACCCGAGACCCGAGTACGAATCAATCGTGCAGCGAACAAGCCTCAGCTACGCTCAGACATCACGGTCCGCGCGAGTAACGCGTGGTGGGATGAATGCCGGCGACTTGCCAGTTGAAATTCGCGCAGAAGGGACGGGAAAGTCCCTTGTTAATGATCGAATGCCGGCGACTTGCCAGTTAAAATTCGCGCAGAAGGGACGGGAAAGTCCCTTGTTAATGATCGAATGCCGGCGACTTGCCAGTTGAAATTCGCGCAGAAGGGACGGGAAAGTCCCTTCTAAAATGTCTCAATGGTTACAGTCTGGACCGTGCACGTGCTCAGCTTGACCGTGACCCGCGTCGGTTTCAGGCACCGGCACGCCCACAGCGGTGAGCTTTTCAACTTCCGTCACCGTCGCTGCATCAACAAGGAAATTCATCACCTTGTCTTGACGCAACGAAAAGCGCACGTTTTCTAAACGCCCATCGCGCATCCATTCGGCTTTGAGTTTGGCCGGTGGCGTGTTGCGTTGTTTCGCGGTGGCCGCGACATGCACATCGAGTTCTTGGTCGTTAACTTCGATTTGTTCTTTGCCAGCGATCGCGTCAAGCAACATTTGCCCGCGCACTTCATCGGTGCCGGCCGGCCGCATTTTCGTACGCATTTCGTCGCTTAGGCCTGCATTGCCTTGTTCTGGCTTCATGCCGAGCATTTGACGAAAGCGGCTGTATTGCATTTCAACCGCGCGCTCAATCAGCGTCGAGGCTACCGGGATTTGGTTGGCTTTGATGAGCTCGCGCATCACGCCTTCTTTGGCTTCGCGCAGAATTACCAACTTCTCGGCATTTTCCAGGTCATCACGAATGGCTTGGCGCAACGCTTCAAAGGTTTCGGCTTTGCCGGTGTCCTTGGCAAAATCGTCATCGAGATTTGGCACCGCTTTGACGCGGACTTCCAAAAACGTGATGTTGAGTTCGGCTTTGCGACCGCGCGTCGACTCGTCTTTGTAATCTGCCGGCACGTCGATCACAACCTTGTGATCTTTGGTGTCGAGTGGCAACCCAGTCAGCGCTTCGCGCAAACCTGGCAACGCGGTGCGCTCTTCGTCGTCGAGATCCACCGCAAATTGCGGTTGATTGACTTGATGCTCGCCGATCGTGCCGGTCACTGTGCAACCCACGATATCGCCAGCGGCGGTGATCGTGCGCCCTTCGATTGGCATCAATTCTGTGTGTTCGCGACGCAGATTCTCGATGGCGGCGTTGACGGCATCTTCCGCGATGGCCAAGCGACGCTTTTCAATCGCTAGGCCTTTGTAGTCTTTGGGTTCAAAATCGCCGCGAACTTCGACAATGGCTTTGAACGAAAAGGGTTGCCCCTTTTTGATCGGTTGAGCTTCTTCGATCCGCGGCTCAGCGACGGCCGCCAATTTGTGTTCGGCGTTGGCTTTGTAAAACGATTCTTGGACGAGTTGATAGGCGACTTCGCCCATCACGCGACCGCCGTAGACTTGCTCAAGCACGGGCCGCGGCACTTTGCCTTTGCGGAAACCTTTGAGGGCAACACCTTTGCCAAACTCGCGGTACGCATCGTTTAATTTAGCGCTCACGGTTTCCCATGGCACTTCAACGATCATCTTCTTTTCAACCGGCGAAACATCTTCAATGCGTACCTGCATGGCGTCCTTGTACCTGCGAGTGGGAAATGGCGAACCGCCGCAACACGCGGGGCGCTAGTGATTACCACATACCAGGGTGACGGAGCCAGGTGAATCCCAAGCCAATCCAAGGTTCCGGAATTGACGTAACCAGCTGAAAACACTAACAACTAGTTAGCCAACCCAGATCATCGCGAGCTACCAGCGAATGCGGTAGCTTGGCTCGGCCCCAATTGGGTTGCCGGGCTCGATCAACGGCAAGCCAAATTGCTCGAGCTTATGGATGAGGCCTTCCATCCAGGCGACCGGATCTTCGACCGCGATCAAATTGCCAATTTCGCAGGCCTGCACATCTGCATTTGCATACAACGCGGCGTCACCCAGCATATTGAGCACCATGCGCTCGAAGGAGGTAATCTGAAAATCCGTTGGGACGACACTGTGCGCCAACCGAGCCAACCGCGACGACACCGCGGGCGAAAGTCCGAGGCGTACCAAAGCTGATTGCGCACCGGCCCCGGACTGAAACCCGAGGGCAGTGCGACTGTGGCCTGGAGGTTCAGTATTGGCAGGCCGCCGCCGCGGCATGGGTGTCGAGCGCACACCACCAGCGAGTGGCGCACCACCATTTGGTTGCGAAACCGCCGACGCGGGTCCCGACCGCAAGGCCGAAACCGGCATAGCCGAAGGCGCCACCGTCGGGGCGACCGCGGTGTGATGCGGCGGATTGGCGTGAAACGTTTTGACACTCGCGACGATGCGCGCACCTTGCATCGGTTCCATTTCCCTGGACCGGCCAGCCCCGGGCACCATGCGTGGCGCGCCTAGGTCCCAATTGCCGGTTGGTTCACGATCAAACGTGCCTTCTTCGTCAGCCAAGCGCGGCGGGTTGCCCTTGGAACCAGCGAGTCGCTTGGCGGCAGCTTCCAACATGGCTTGAAGTTCTTGAGCTCGCCCGTCGACCAGCGGGGCCACATGAATGCCCCAGGGTCCGTTGGGATCGAGCGTAGCGGGCCCAATCGCGAGTTCTTGGCCATGCAACGTGATCGTTGGTTGAGTCTGGTCGCGACCCGCGGTGTAGGCCCGCATCAACACCCGCTGCTCCGCCCATTTTTCCGCAACCACCATGGCAACTCGAAAGCGCGAAGGCGCGGCATGAGGGCTGCGCAGCCAGTCGTCGACGAAACGGATTTTGGCCATCCTGTGAGAAATAGTACACCGCCGGGCCGGGAACTGCCGAAGGCCGGCGCTGCAAAATGGCACTTTTGCCGAGCTTCCGTTATCCTTGGCGTATGTTTGGTTCGTCACGACTCATGGCAATGCTGCTCACCGGTGCCATTGCGGCGGCGGCAGCAGGCGCGCCGGGATGTGGCAGCACCACCCCAAAAACTCTTAATCGCAAAGACCCTGAAGCCAAAAAGCTCACGCGAACCGCCTTGGCCGAGGCCCGTGAATTCGCTCGCAACGATGAGTTTGAACAAGCCAGTAAAAAATATGCGCGTGCGTATGAACTAACCGGCGATATTGAAATTCTCAATGAGCACATTGATGTCCTGATTCACGGCAGCGAAGCTGCCCTCGCAGAAACCGTAGCCCAAGCCCATACCGCCGCCCATCCCAAAGACCACCGTGGCTGGGCACTGCTCGCTGACGCACTGCTTGCTCAGCAAAAGGCCCGGCCTGCGCTTAAAATCGCTGACCAACTATTGCGTGAAGATGACGAAGACGCCGGCGCCTATGAAAAACGTGGACGTGCACTCTCGATGTTGGGCCGCAACGATGAAGCGCTTGAAGCCTTGCGTCGCGCCGTTGCACTCGACGGCGAAAACGTAACGACGCTGTTAGCGCTCGGTGATGCGTTGGCGAAGTCCGGCAACGTTGACGAAGCCGCCCTGCAATTTCGCGCGGCCTACAAACAAGCGCCGGACAACGCCGACGTGCTAGTCGCCCTAGCGATGGCGGTGCGCGAACAAAAAGACTACGACGAAGCCAAAGGTTATCTCGAAAAAGCTATCGGCATTGATGCTTCGTTGGGCGCGGCGCATTACGAGCTTGGTATTTTGTACAACCGGATGAATGACACCGCCAATGCTGAAGCCGAGCTGGCCAAAGCGGTAACCCTGATTCCCAACGAATCGCGGGCCTGGTACGTGTACGGCGAAATCTTCCGGCTGCAAGATCGACCGGACGAGGCGATCGAAGCGTATCAGCGTGCGGTTAAGCTCGATCCCCCGCACCCTAAAGCCGCCGCAAAATTGGCGCTGTTGCTGATCGATCAAAAAGATTTCGACGGCGCCGAAAAAGTGCTGACCGTAGCGATTCGCAAAGACAGCAAAAATCCAACCAATTATCTCAACTTGGGCATGGTCTTCGCTGGCAAACGCAAGAATTCACAAGCCATCGAAATGTTTCAGATGTTTCTTGAACTGGCACCATCTACCGATATCGATCGAAAACGCGCGAAGGACGCCATCAATGAACTCAAGCGCCGCTAACTTGTCCCCTGTGCGTCGTCGGGCCGCAATCGTACTGTTGGCGCTTGCGACTACGGTTGCCACTGCCTCCAGCGGATGCGTGGGATATTCACGCAGTGCAAAACGCTGGGCCTACCTTGGCAACAGCACCTTGATCGCGGGTGGTGGGGGCGCAATGGCGCTCGGTATCCTGACGTATGACACGTCGTGTCCGAGCGACACCGGCGGTAGCAGCAGCACGAACGCTTGCGTCACGCAGGTGGGCCCGGTAAGTGGAATTACCATCGCTGGGACGGCGCTGCTCATTGGTGGCATCGTCGCGATCGTGCTTACCGCGACGCGGCCATTGCCGCGCAATGCCCAGCGTTAAGTTTTACGTTGCGCGACGTTACCGGCCGTAGGACAGCGCAATTTATTACGGCAGTGCCGGTTCGCTATGCCTGCCACTGCGCATCGTGAGCTTTGGGGCCAAGTTGTTTGCCGATCATAATAGCGCCAGTCATCCCGGTGATGACCGCAACGCCAAAGCCCCAAAACCCCCACCCGACGCCGACGGCTCCGACGCCGCCTGGCTTGATTGCGACAAAGACGCAACCTGTGATCAACGCTACGAACATCGTCAACAACGCAGCCGTCGTCGGTGCCATCGGCAATTTTTCGAGCATCGCTTGGGCATCGGCCGGTTTGCGAAACGCCAAAGGAACGGTGGCCAACAAACTGAGCACCGCCAGACCGATTGCACCTAGCGTGATGTAACCAAAAATCGGAAACGCCCCGGATGCTGAGCCATGTTCGTTTTGAATTTCAGCGACGACCGCTGAATTCGAGCGGGTCTGACAGCTTGCCTTGATCTCGTACTCCGCCGAGCCCTCGGTGCACGCCGAAAAAGACAACAACCCGAACCCCAACTCGCCGAAGCCCGCCGTGTTGGCCAACCAACGTTTGGACACCATGGCGAATGCGAGCCCGGCAATTGCAACCAACACCAACACACCCGCCACCAAGCGATTGTCTTTCGCCACCACATTGCCCGACGCATCAAAATTCGTATTGAGGTTCATCGCGTTCTCTCCTGTTACGACCTATTACAGCAATTCGGAACTCCATGGCGAAAAAAGCGAGGTGTAGCTAACGACGATCAAGCGGCCCGCCGAGATGTGGCATCACTTTGCCCATTTCGGCGTATTCGGCGTGGGCACCGTTCCAGATATCCTCGGCCATAACGCCACGCCCGGCGCGTGCCGCAAACACCGCTGCGCGCACAATCGCATTTTTGATGTAGCCACCGGTCATTTCAAAACGCTCGGCGAGCGCAGCAAAATCAACGGTATCGACTAACTCCGTCGCTGGCGGCAACAACGACCGCCACAGCTGTTCACGCTCCACCGGTTCCGGCGCGGGAAACCGGATCCGAAAATTAAGCCGACGCTGCAGCGCTGGATCGATGGCATTTTCCGCATTGGTGGTCAAAATGCTGATGCCATCGAAGGTTTCCATGCGCTGTAAAATGTAATTGACTTCGAGGTTTGCGAAGCGATCTTGCGCGCTGCGCAATTCGGTGCGTTTGCCAAATAAGCTATCGGCTTCGTCGAACAGCAGCATGGCGTGGGACTGTTGCGCTTGGTCAAAAATGCGACTGAGATTTTTCTCGGTTTCGCCGACATACTTGGAAACCACGGCCGACAAATCAATACGAATGAGCTCAAGGCCCAACGTCGAAGCAACGACGCTCGCCGCCATGGTTTTGCCAGTCCCAGGCTCGCCCGAAAACAAGGCCGAGACCCCGCGCGCAATGCCCAGGTGACGCGCGAAACCCCAGGTTTCAAGAATTTTTGACCGCTGCCGAACCATGGCAATCATGTCATGCAAAGATTCCAAAACATCGTCCGGCACAATCAGTTCGGTAAATTTAGCTTTGCGCGGCACAATCGAGCCGTAGCTGCCTAAGCGCACCGACAAGCGGCGCGCCACCGCAGCCTCAATAAACTCAGATTCAAGCGGCTGATGCAGGCATGCCGCGTGATGCGCGGCTTCATCGAGAATTTCACCGATTGCACCAACGCCCAAGACGTAACGTGCACCCAGCTCAGGGGCATAG
>JAGPDK010000262.1 GCA_018057605.1 Kofleriaceae bacterium
ATGTATCCCGGATGGTCAGAACGTCGCCCTCCGCTCCCTGCTCCTCCATCGCCACAGTGTGCTTGCCGACTTTCGAAAGGTAGCTCTTGGTATCCCACACCCACTCACGAACACCATCCGCGTATTCGTTTGAACGCCAATCGCCCAAGGCACGGTCGCAAGCCACTAATTGCCATTCGTACCCCGACTCCGGATCCTCGTTCAGCCGCACAACCAACTGCGTGCCTTCACGAACCTCGATGGTTTGACCGTTGTTTGACTCATCGATTACGACCCGCGCTTTTTTTGCCTTGATCACGATGGTGAACGAGAACGAAGCCTTAACCTCATCGTCAACCGAACGATCCATCCAAACCGTGTGAGTACCGACTTTCGACACTGAGCCGGACGTTTGCCAAACAAACTCGTGAAAACGGCCAGGTGCATTTTGCTGAACAATGAGTTGATCCGATTCTGGGTAGCCGAAAGTACGGTTGGAGCTGGCCACCGCCCAAGTCCCGAGCACAGGACTCTCTTCCAGGCGAACGATAACTTTCTGACCTTCGACGACGTCAAAGGATTTCCCGTTGTCCGCCTCGAAGATCACCGCAGCGTCGGCACCGTCCGCCTTTCCGCCAGACTCGCCCACGGTGCCATCGGCATTGTTCGCCCCATCGAAATCGGTGCACCCTGCCCCAAGGATACACGCCAGCACCAGAGGCAGCGCATGCGTGACAACGAGGCGAGCAAATGAGGATAGGGATGCTTGGGATGACATTTTCACTGAGCGCATGCAACCTACATAAGCAACTGCAGTGCCAACTTGCGAATCCAAGTTGATTCCATTGGCAGGAAAATAGCGTTTACCATCAAACAGTTGGACTTTATGCACTCGAACTTGAGCAGGCCAGCAGGAGTCTATAGACCTCACGGCCGTCACGGACCCCATCTGGGTGCAACATGAGCTGAGCACTTTCGAGACTCTTTCGAGCCTGCCGTAGTCGTTAACCACGCCGGGCTGGCTATGCCGCACCCAAGTAGCGCAGCCGCACGTGGCGATCGAAGTGCGCAGCCGTCAGCGGTTCGCCAGTGGCACGCTTGATGACTTCGTCGGTTTCCCAACGGCTCGCTGGGCTCCCAATGTTTTGCTCAAACCAAGTGAAGACCGGTGCGTGATCGCCAGCCGCCACCCGCTGGTCGAGATCCGGAACCACCTGTCGCAAGGTGGCAAAGTATTGCGCGGCGTTCATCGCGCCCAACGTGCCGCTCGGGAAATACCCAAACGCACCCACGAGAAAATCCCGACCCGGGTTTGTTTATGTCCCGCACCCGGTGACGTTGCCATCGATGCGCGGAGCATCAGCGGTGGCAGTGTACGTGAACGGTAAACGTCCAGGCCGCGAGCCGATGACGGTGCGAGGTCTAGTGCCAGGCGCGGCCCGCTTCGAGATTCGCGTTGCTAACACCGTAGTTCAGTCACGAACCATCAACGTGAAAAGCAACATTACGGCAAGATGGAGTTCTCTTTAGATATGGATTTCTCTTTGAAGTCGTGCGTGCCGAACATTCTTGCCTTATGCGGCGAATCGAAAATCGCAGGGACGCGATGGGCCACTACGAAGTCTCTGACGAGATCACATGGCCTGGCGTCGTGCATCGCCAAACTCGCACCGCCACCGCTTGCGTGGTGATGCCGGTGCGGCAGAGCTTGACTTGCAACGCCCACCCGCGTGCAGCGTCGTCAATGGCCAGGGTTTCGTTGGCGCCACCAACGTAGCGCGATATTTGGAGATAGCTTCGCGGCCACCCACTTGGGGCGCGTAACATACCCCGTTTGGGATCTCAAGGATGCAGGGTTTGCCGCCGCACTGGCCATCTTCATTAACGATGTGCTCCGATTGCATTACTGCCCGTCAAAAGATCTCGGATTTTGAACTTTTGGGTTTTGGATGGTTAGGATCTTTCGCGACATGGATGTCAGGCTGCGGAGATTTCGCCAGAGTTGGCTTTGCGTCGCCACCGAAAAAAGTGCCGCCTTGCAATTGGTTAGCGGCGCTATCGCCCTGGCACAAACTCTGCATTAAGTCGCAAAATGCGTTTGCCATTTTTGTTTTGTTTTGCCTTAGGCACCGTTAGCATTTTCAATCAACCTGCGGCTGCACAGCGACCATCAGATGAGCGCTTCACAATCATCGCGCCGCCACCCCAACCCAAGAGCGTACGAACCGCACAGTTGTTGGCGACTGTCGGCACACTAGTACCGGTCGCCACTTTCGCAATCAGCTCGAAGTTCGATAGCGACGCACTCTTCGCGGTAGGAGCGCTCACCACGTTTATTGGCCCATCCCTGGGACAAATCTACGCGGGCGCATTTACGGGGCCACGATCCGAACGCACCACTGCCGTGGTCGGCCCCATCATGCGTGCAACTGGCGCACTAAGTGTCCTGGTCGGAGGCACGATGCTCGGCGTTAATGCATTTACGTGCAGTCTCGCCGTCGACGATCAGCCATGCGAACCATCCACTGTTGCTAACGCACTGATGTATGCAGGCGGGGCCTTAGCGCTTGTAGGTGCAATCCATTCGATCGTCAACACTGGCGATGCCGTCCGCCACGCCAATACACGAGCACAGCAGCGCTGGTCGCTGACGCCAACCATTGCGCCTTCGAGCGCTAGTGGCGCAACCACGTATGGCTGCGCGCTCGGCGGCTCCTTCTGACTACTACCTGGCGGGCAACGTGCGGTTCGGCCTTGGACATGAAGTACTGACCCATTAGTTGGGTCAGTGCGTTGTCCTCGCCTCGCTAGTCAGCGTCGAGGGTATCATCCGCGCCACCACCGTCGCCGGCCATTTCGGCGGCACCAGGAGGCGATGCGGCTGGATTGGGTTCGGCTGACGATTGCGGCTGATGATCATCGAGATCCCACGCACTGTCGACTTCATCCATCGGCGGTGGATCAGTGATCGAACGGCTGCGGCTCGGAGCCGCTACCGAAACCGCCAATGGTGCTTCAGTAACCGCGGGCGCAGCAGCGACGACAACGGCTGGCGCAGCGACGAACACCACTGGCGCAGCCGCGACAACTGGTGCTGGTGCAACAACCGGTGCAACCACCGGTGCAACCACCGGTGCAACCACCACAGGCAGCGCGGCTGCCACCACAGGCACATGCCGGAGCGGTGCAATTTGCCCACAGACAGCTTCGAATTCTTTCGCAGCAGCACGATCTTCGTCGTCGATCATCGGCCCAACGATGGCGTAACTAACGCGCAGCTCTTCCACAAACTCCACTGGATCGCGGCCGGAAAAGCGCAGCGAACCAAAGGCGTTTTTCTTCATGGCAGCGGCCAGTTGCGCAGCAACGTCGTCGGCCGAAGCGGCCACCGGTGCAGCAGCGTCGGCTTTCGGCAACAACTCCTTGGCTTGCGCCAACAAGTGAGCCCGACGATGCTTCATTTTACTGACATCAAGCGCAGTACCGCGCAGGGCCTCGCCACCGGTCGCCATGACATGACGATCTAACTTGTCAAGCAAGCCGCGCAGCTCGGCGCCGCCCGGCGTACCACCCGCACCGTCGATCAATTCCGACGCTTGGCTGCGCACGGCGAGCGCGCGCGGCACCATATCGGTCGCATCAGCGGCCATCAAGGCTGCGATTTCAGCTTTGGCAGCGTCGATTTGTGCGCGATCAGCGTTGGCTTCAGCATCACGCGCTTGATCACGTTTGGCGAACAAGGCATCACATGCCGCTCGGAAATCGGCCCACACCCGGTCGGCATCCCGGCGCGGGACGTAGCCAATTTCTTTCCATGCAGCTTGCGCGTCTTTGACTTGGCCAATCGCTTTGCCCCAACCGCCTTCACCTGGCGCTTTGGCGACCAAGCGTTGCACTTGTTCAATAAGCGCGAGCTTTTGTTGCAGATTAACTTTTTCTTCGTTGTCGCGCGCATCAAGCACTGGCTTGCGCCGCTCGAAAAATTTATCGCACGCGGCGCGAAACTTGTTCCACAACTCGTCACTCTGCGCCCGTGGCAAATTGCCCGAAGCTTTCCATTCGGTTTGCAACTGCTTAAGGCGCTCACCAGTTGCTTGCCAATCCGACGATTCGGCCAGTGCTTCGGCCTCATCGATCAGCTTTTGCTTAGCGGCTGCAATGTCACCAAATTTTTCAGCGGCAATCGCGCGTTGGCCACGCACCTTATCGAAGACTTGATCACACGCGGACTTGAACGTGTCCCACAGTTCTTTAGATTTCTTTTGCGGCAGCGGGCCGACTTCTTTCCACGACTGTTGTAGTTCTTTGAGCAAGCCACCCAGCTCGCCGGCATTGGGCGAACCTGGCATGCCAACTTCGATCTCAGCCATTTCCTTGGCAACGTTAATGAGCGATTCAGCTTGCGGCACATTGGCCCAACGCGCCCAATCTTCGGCTTCACGTTTGTCGGCAACTTGCAGTACCAGCTTGGCGCGTACATCATGGTAGCGCGCTTCAATTGCAACGCGCTCGGTTTCGGGCGACCGCGACGCATCCGCAAACGCTTTCGCCGCTTGCTCCAATAGCCGCTCGGCGGCCGGCGCTTTGCTGCGCCGACGCTTCACGGTTGGGTCGACACCTTCGGTGCTGTCGCCGATGGCCAGCTCAGCGACTGCACTCTCCGCTTTGGCAGGGTCGATTTTTTTACCAGCCAAGGCATCTTCCATGTGCCCTACCAACATCGCCAAACTTGCCAACGCTTCTTTTTCACGTTCGCGTTTGGCTTTTTGTTTAGCTTCGCGCTCGGCTTCAAATGCAGCGCGACGCCCCTGCTCAGCAGCGTGGCGAACTTCGCGTTGCACACGTTGCGCTTCGGCTTCAGCCCGGCGCGCGTCACGCTTGGCTTGTTCAGCTGGATCAACCACGACCGGTGCCACCACTTCAGCCGCTGCGGCTTCTTGCTGGGCTGCTTCGGCGCGGGCTTGTTCGGCTTTGGCGCGGGCTTCGCGGCGCTCTTGATCGCCATCACGCGATTGCCGCGATTGCGAATGCTTCGCGTCGACGGCGGCCTTGCGTTTGCCGAACTTCGCCACCAACGCTGCAAATTTGTCGTCGGTGCCGTCGTCTGCGAAAGCACCGAGTTCGTTGTATGATGCCGTGATCGCTTCGAGTTGCGCGCCCGATTTGGCCAAATCAAAACTCTCGGCCAGCGTTTCGGCTTGACGCAGCAACTGGGCTTTTTCAGCGCGCCGGCGCTTGGTCGAATCCGGCACGGTGGCGACCACCGGACCACTGGTGCGCGCCTTGTCGGCAGCGATCATTTCGCTTGCGATTTTGCGTGCACGTTGCCGCACCGCTTTGTTCTTGGCTTTGTTGGCAATTAGCTCCAACACCACCGCGTCGTCGATTTTCTCGATTGCGGCCAACCCAACTTCTTTTGAATTGGTATCGGTGGCAAGCGCGCGCAACACTTCCGTGTCATCAATACGCGACACGGCTTCGAGCCGTACTTCGTTCGGCACATCGCGTTTGGCCAGCTCGGCCAGCGCGCGTGGATCGCGAATCTCGGTGAGTGCGCGACGACGAATCGTGGCTACTTGCGCTCGGGCGACCACATCGGCAATGGCCCGATGATCACCGAGCCGCAAGAGGCCGGTCAGCGCCACAGCGGCAGCGTCATTGTCGGGACCGCATGCAGCAGTGGTCCACAACGCCGCGGCGCGCTCACCTGCCAAGTCAGCCACCGCTCGCTCGTGATCCGAGGCGGCGATGTCTGCAAGCAGATCAGCAACACTTATTTTCTCGACCGCAATACGACGCACGGATGCATCGCGATCGTTTTTGGCAATATTTTCTAAAATCGCAGCGTCGTCGGTCGAGAGCGCGCGAACGGCCTCGGTGCGTACACGAACATCGCTGTGGCGGTATTTAGGGCGGAAAAAGTCGGCTATCCCCATAGATGCCGGGAATCTATGCGCTCACCTCGGCGCATACAAGGACTCGATTCTCTAAAGGGGACATTCCTTGTCGCCGGGCGCTCAAATGGGCTTAAACGCCTGATTTAACTAAACTACCAGCGTTCTTGTACTAAACGGGCGGCAACGCGTAGGGGGACCAAGCTACTGGTGCTGGCAATCTGCTGCAGCATGCCCGACAGCCGCTCGGCTTTTTGCGCAAACGGCACGCGTAGGTCGGGTTGCCGCGCCACTAATGCGGCTGGGATTTGATCTTCCATCGCATCGCAAAAATCGATGCCGTGCAGCTCAAAATTGAAGAACGCGCGCTGTGCCATCGCACGCAGCATGTAGCGGCGAATCGACGCTGGTGCGACCAGTAATGATGTGCCTATCGCAGGCAACCGCGCCCACGGTGTGACCGAAATCGGCAATTCGACAAACGGTGCATCGCCGCGCCGCCAGGGTGCCAGCATCGATGGCCGGTATGGGTCAATCGGTGCCATGAGCCCGCGCGGATTGGTTAATACCGCACCGCTAGGCCGACCCAACGCAGCTAACGCCGCCATGACCGCCGCTTTGGCCAGGTAATACCCCGGTGCCGGAAACAACGACGAGTCGTATTGATAGCCCAATTCCGCCAACACCGCGAACAACGTCGCGCTCACGTCGTAGCCAGGCGAGCGAAAGCCGGCAACGGCTTGGCCGGTGATGCGGCGCAACACGGTGTCGGCCTGCACAATTTCATCGCAAATAGTGGCGGCGTCCAAACGCGCTAGTTCGTAACGATGGCGATACGAGTGGTTGGCAAGTTCATCACCCGCTGCGTGGCGTTGCGCCATGATTTCGGCCGATTTGGCGGCGTTAACATCGGCGGTGACATCGACATCTTGACCAACGACAAACCAAGTCACGGCGATGCCATGCGCTGCAAACAGTGCGGCGGCCCGAGGCACGCAGCGCTCAATGATCACGTGGCGCAGCGACGCCGGCGCTGGCCCTAGCCCGTGGATCCGGTAGTAACATTCGATCGCATCGAGATCGATGGAAACCGCGCACAGCGACATCAGCTGTTACAGCTTGCCGCCAAAACGAATCGCGTACGTCAACTTGGCCAAGCCCTTGAGCACATGCGGTACGCGTTTGGATAAGTTGATCGCAGGTGCCCGTTTTTCAGCCAAGCGCACCGGAATTTCGACGATGCGTAAGCCGTTGCGGCCAGCGCGAATCACCAATTCACTGGAGAATAAATCTCGGTCGATGACGCATTCGTTAGCAACTGGCAGCACGGTGGCGCGATGAAACGCTTTGAGGCCATGCGTGTCGGTGCCTCGAAATTCAACCGCGACACGCAGCATGCCGTTGATGACCCGGGTGGCCAACCGCCGGGTCAACGGCCGCTGGTCGTTTGATCCTTTCATCGCTTTGCTGCCGACGACGAAATCGCAGTCACCATGTTGCAGCAGCTCAAGGGCGCGGCGATGAAAATCCCGGTCGCACAGATCAATTTCTTCGCAAATAACAAACGTGCCGCGCGCTTCGCTAATGCCGCGCCGCAGCGCTTTGCCATAGTTCGGTTCGCCGAGCGAAAACGTACGCACCGTTGGATTTTCGGCAGCTAAATGCTGGGCCAATTCAACCGTGCGATCGCGCGAGCCATTTTCAGCCAAGATCACTTCGAACGTTAAATCGGGTTGTTGCAATTCCCGCTTTACTGCTTCGATGCCAACGAGCAACTCGCCGACCGCCTCACGCAAGATGCCCTCTTCGTTATAAACGGGAATGACAATCGAAACATCGAACGCGGCCATCGCCGATTATGTAGCACGTGGTCAGGGTCCTTGTCAGGCAGCGATCGCGGCGGAATCGCGGCCGTCGCGCCAGACGATGAATGCCGCGATGCCCACCGTCAATGCCGCCGTACCGTACATCACGTCGTAGCCGGCAAACTGCGCCAGTGGC
>JAGPDK010000263.1 GCA_018057605.1 Kofleriaceae bacterium
GTGCGGGCGCGGGTGACTCCGGCCGGAATTATTTGTGTCGTCGACGGTGAAGCCGGTGCTGCGGCGTTGCGACAACGCGAAGAAGCACGCGAGCAAGCCATGTCGGCCGACCGGATTTTCGTGAGCAAGCTCGACCTTGCCCGCGCCGAAGATGTCGCGGCTACCCATGCCGAATTGGACAACGTTGCGCCCCACGCCGAACGCGCCAGCTTCGCCAGCGACGACGCCGGCGGCATGGCGCTGACCCATTGGGTGCTCGATGCTCGCCCGGTTGTGCTCGATGCGCAACACGCTGGGCTGCGGCCGCAGCTGCATGCGCCGCATCACCATCATCACGATGGCCATCATCACCATTCGCAGCTGATCGCCGCGTCGTTTGTTGACGATGTGCCGTTGGTGGGCGCCAAGGTGCTCGATGTATTGCGGCGCCTAGGCCCGGCACTGCTGCGGGCGAAAGGCTTTGTGCTGTTGGCGCCCGACGCGCAATCACCTGTGGTGCAACGCGGATTTGTTGAGCACGCCGGCCGGCGCACCGACTTGCGCACCTTGGGGCCATGGGATGATGCGCCCAAGCGCACCGAACTGGTCATAATTGGCGACAACCTTGATGAAGCGGCGCTGCGCCGGGCGTTGTGGGCGTGCCGCGCGGGTTGGTCGCCTGCGCTCGTCGCTGACGGTGCTTGAAATGCTATCGACTGGGCCGGTCGTCACGCCAGCTGCCGGGCCGTGCCATGTCCTGGGCTTGGGCCCAAAACTCATCGTCTCGACAACGAAAAAGCCTTCGGACCTAGGCTATTGTGAGTCGTCGTGAAACTAGGTCGTATCGGCTTCCGCATGTTTTTGCTCAGTGGCTTGGGCATTGCGGTCACGATTGTCGTGTTGCTGATCGTGGCGCAAGCCACCTACGCCGACCCCACCAGTAGTTCGACCGGGCCTTGGGCGGCCTTAGGTCAGCGCGACATTCGCTCGGCGATCACGTTGAGCTTGTTCACGGCAACGGTTTCGAGTTTGATGGCGTTAGCCATCGCCATTCCGGCGGCGTATGTACTGGCGCGTAGTAAACGCCGTTGGATGAAGCTCGTCGATGCTTTGCTTGACGTGCCGCTGGTGCTGTCACCAGTGGTCATCGGTATTTCGTTGTTGTTGCTATTTCGCAGCACGCCAGGCCGGTGGTTCGAGAGCAACATTGTTCGGGTCATTTTCGAAGTGCCGGGTATCATCGTCGCCCAAACTGTTTTGGCGCTGGCGATGGAGATTCGCGTGCTCAAAGCTGCCTTTGAGGAAGTCGACCCACGCTTAGAGCAAACCGCGCGCACCTTGGGCTGTACGCCGTGGGGCGCGTTTTGGCGGGTCACGCTGCCGATGGCGCGGCCTGGCGTGATCGCGGCGTTAGTGTTGGGGTGGAGTCGTGCGCTTGGTGATTTTGGTGCGACCGTCACGATTGCCGGCGCGATGCCGAACAAAACTGAAACCATGCCGCTGGCGGTGTACTCGCGGTTGGAATCGATTCAGATCAGCAAAGCCTTGGGTTTGTCGATGCTGTTGTTCATGATTGCCTTCGCGGTGTTGATCGCGGTTCGCGTCGCAGCTGAACGGCGGCGCCGATGATTCGCGTCGAAAACGTCGCGGTTCGGGCCGGCGATTATGAACTCAAGAATTTGAACTTTGCGGTAGCGGCTGGCACGGCCCGCATTGTCTTAGGGCCTTCGGGCACTGGCAAAACGCTGTTACTCGAAGCGATGTTGGGGCTGCGGCCGGTGGTGGCTGGGCGTGTCTTCATCGATGGCCGCGATGTGACGAACCTGCCCCCGGAAGCGCGCGGCATTGCGTACATGCCGCAGGACGGTGCGTTGTTTCCGCATTTGTCGGTGCGCGACAACATTTGTTTTGGCCGACGCGTCCATGGCACGTTGGCTGGCGTTGCCGAGGAATTGCCAGCGCTGTGTCAAGCGCTGCACATCTCGGATGCGATGTTGGCCCGGCGCTCGATCTATTCGTTGTCCGGTGGCGAACGGCAACGCGTGGCGCTGGCGCGGTCGCTGTTAGTGCGGCCCAAGGTGTTGTTTCTCGACGAGAGTTTCTCCGCACTTGATGCCAACGTGCGGCAGCTGTTGCTGGTGCAACTGCGCCAACTGCAACAAGCCCGTCATCAGACGTTGGTGTACGTTACCCACAATCAGTACGACGCCGAATTGCTCGCCGATGATATCTCGGTCGTGCTCGACGGTGCCATCGCGCAAACCGCCGCGGTGCGGGACCTGTGTGTCGCGCCGGCCAGCAAAGCCGTCGCGCAGTTTTTGCAACTGCCCAATGTTGTCACGCTGCGCCGTGACGCGGTCGGTGCACCGTTTGAATTTGCCGACCTGCGATTTGAGTTGCCGACAGCCGAACTGACCGCCACGGTGTCCTTGCGCCGCGAAGCGTGTCAATTAGTAGCGGCAGGTCAGGCTGAAATCTTTGGGTTGCAGCAAAATGTCGTCGCTGCTACCGTAACTGAGATATTCACGTCACAGCGTCGCGATTATGCGCGGGTGGAACTCAAGGATGGTACTTTGCTGGAGTGTGATCTGGCGGTTTGGTTTTTACGTGCGGGCGCGTTGCCACACATTGGTGACGCCGTGTTTGTTCATGTCCCGTCGATTGCGGTTTCATTGATTGCGCCGGCGCGCTACACCAAAGGTGAAGATGTTTAAGGATTCCATCCGCGGGTTGATCGTACTGGCGCTGGCGCTATCGACAGTGTCAGCACTATCGAGCTGTTCCCGCGATCAGCCGAATGCCGGCAAACGTTTGCCTAAACTCGGCGCACCGCCGGTTGCGGCCGATGCCGCGTTGACCATCGCCGTGGTGGTTGGGGGTGAGCCCAAAGCGTCGATAACTGCCGCAACCTTGGCAACCACCAAACCTGATTGGGCCGAGGGCCCGCGTCGTGCATGGCGTTTCGAGACACTGTTAGGCGCGGTCGGCGCACTCGCACCCGCTGGCTTGAGCGCGGGCACACAGATCTCGGTAACGGGGACGCATGGGGTCACGGTCGATTTTGCCTTGGTGACGCCAGCGTCACCGTTGGTGCCGGTGATTATGTATTCCCAGCGCGGCGAAGTGGTCGCGCAATTCGTCGATCCGGCCGACCCGTTTCCGGCGTTTCACGGTGAAGGTGGTCACTTGGGGCGATCGCCAAGTCCAACCCCGCGCGTCGCGGGTGTTTCCAAACTGGAAGCTCGCCAGCCATAGCCGAGGCGTCGACAGCGGGCGCGCTTGGAACATTACCTCCGCTTGATACTAGGCGAGGTTGGGCAATTGGCCTAACGTCGCGCGATGACCACACCCTCGCTGCGCAGCACTGTTCGTGATGTTGAATGGCAACAGCGGGTTCAACTCGCTGTGTGCACGATACCAGTGCGGGCCCAGGCCGGCGGCAACGAACTCACCGCCATCGACGGTAAAATTCTGGCAGGGGCGCAGATGATCGCCAAGCAGGTACTCAAGATGGCCGGCGCGGGGATGGCGTGGCCAGCGCTGTTGCGCAAACTCGACCGTGTTAACCCCGGCTACCAAGAATAGTCGGGGGCTACGATGAGCCGCTCAGTATTTACCATTGACCGTTTTTCGCCAGACGCCGACGCGTTGCGCGCTGAATTCGACGCCAAGTTCGCTGATCCTCGACGTGCATTAACCAATCGCTTTGTCTGGGACTATTGGAATGTCCCAGGCCAGTACACGGCCTTGCGGACGCCGGCATGGGAGTATTTTTCCGCCAAGTTGTATCAGCGTTGGCATACCGCGCTGGTGAATTGGGGCCGCCGCGTGCTGGGTTGCCATGACATCTCGCCGCCGTGGCTGTCAAACTATGTTGAAGGCTGCAAGCAAGAGTTGCACGGCGATCTGCCGCATGGCCCGTGGGCGTTTGTGTTTTCGTTGACGCCCTGGCAGCACCGGGTTTTTTCCGGTGGCGAAACCATGCTGGTGCGTGACGAAGTGCTGGATTTCTGGGACCAGTTCACTTCGGTGCGATCGATAGAGCAAGGTGAGATTTTGCGTTTCATTGAGCCGCAATTCAATCGGTTGACGGTGTTCGATCCACGCATTCCGCATGGCGTGCGTGAAGTGCGTGGCACCACCGAGCCGCGCGCCGGACGCTTGGTGATGCATGGTTGGTTCGTGAGTCCACGGCCTTTTATCGAAGGGCCACTACAAAATTCCCGTGGTGCGGCGGTGGTCGCTGCGCACATTGATGCGTTATCGCCGGTGGTTGCACAAACGTTGGGCGGTTTGCCGCTGGCTGGCTTGGTCAGTTATCAGATCGTGGTTGCACCAAGTGGCGAGGTAAAGCGCGTGTCGGTGTTGTCGGATACCACGCGGACCGTTCTGGCGATGGAGCGAGAGCGGCAAGCCGCGGCGCGCGCGCTGCGCAAACATCTGATGGCCTGGCGATTGCCGGCCCGTCGGCAAAGCTCAACGGTGACGCTGCCATTGTTGTTCGAACGGTAGAGGCGGCGCCAGGCGCGTTCGGTGCCGTTGTAGCCGGGCAGGCCCGTCGCGGTTACATCGTGCGGTTGGCGCTAGTAACTGCAAGTCGCAACATTTCAATGAGCCACTCACGCAAGGCGAGTGCGGTGACCTCGTTGCCCGCGACCCAGTCCAACGTGACGGTTTCAACCAACCCGACCCAACCACGCAAGATCAGACGGGCCATCTCAGGGCTGGTGTTACTCGGCGCATAAGCCGGATCAAGCGTTGCGGCGTCGAGCAAGATTTGCCGAGTTTGTTGCGCTAGCGTTGCAACTTCAGGATCAGAGCCAATCCCACCGCGCAGCAACGCGGTGTACCAGCCTGCGTGGAGTTTCGCGTGGGCTACGTACGCATCCAGTGCGGCGGGCAGTTTCGCAACCGCACCGAATGTGCAGCTTCGTACATGCAGCGTAAGTTCCTCGGCGGTGGCCCGCAGGCCGGCTAGGTACAAATCCCGTTTGGTTGGAAAGTAGTGGTACAGCAAGCCTTTGGAAATTTCCGCTGTACGCGCGATGTCATCAATGGAAACTTCGTCGTATGCACGTTCGGCAAATGCCGTGCGACCAAGTTGCAGCAGTTGTTGGCGACGTTGACTGTTTTCCAGCCGCACGCGGCGGTGCGGTGGTACCGACGTCGGACGGCGCCTTAGCTCGACTCTATTTTTGACTGCGCCAGGGGCGGGCCGACGCTTCATCTGGGACATCTAAACAACCGTTTAGCAGTGCCGTCGTAATCCTTCAAGTATTACGTAACTATTTATTTTTGCTATTGAAAATCATACAATAACGGCGGCATCGGATAGCCACTCGGCTGATGTGGCCGCCCCAAAAACGCCAATGCAAGGTCTTTTTGCGTCACTATCGAGCTGATGAAGCCCTTAATCGTCATTACCGGCGCCGGCAGCGGCATTGGCCGGGCTACCGCTGTCGCATTTGCAGCGCGTGGCGCCAGGCTGGCGTTATGTGACATTGACTCCGGTCGGCTCGCCGCGCTGCAGCGCGACCTCGGCGACGCTGTGGTGTTGGTCGAAACCGTTGATGTCGCCAATCGCGAGCAGATGCACGGTTTTTTTGCCAGGGTGCTCGCCATTGATGTGCCAAGCGTGTTGATCAACAACGCTGGGGTTTCGGTCGGCGGCTCGTTCGCTGAGACTTCGATCGACGATTGGGATTGGTTAATGGGGATCAACTTGCGCGGGGTAATGTTGGGTTGCCACCATGTGGTGCCGGCTATGATTGCGGCGAAACGCGGTGGGCACATCGTCAACGTTTCCAGCGTGTTTGGTCACTGGGGCGCGCCGCTGGTTAGCGCGTACGTGGCCAGCAAGTTCGCGGTTTTAGGTTTTTCGCAATCACTGCGCGCGGAGCTGGCACCCCATGGCATCGGTGTTTCCGCGATGTGTCCGGGGATGATCAATACCGAGATCGTTGCCAACGGTCGCATGGTTGGTGCGTCCGCATCGCGGCGCGAGCAGTTGGCCCAACGGTTTCGACGCGGTTCTGATCCGGCGCAGGCGGCTGCCGCGATCGTCAGCGCAATCGAACGCAATCAAGCGGTGCGACCGGTTGGCAAGGATGGCTGGGCGCTGTGGGCGATGTCGCGCACGGTGCCGTGGTTGCGCGATCGGATCGGTGCGGGCTTGATTCGCATGACATCGCGTTGACCATTTTTTTATTTTTTGATGTCAAATGCGAAACGATGGTGACGATTTGGTACTAGGGTTGCCATCGTGCTGCCAGTTGTGAACGATAGCCCCGCCGCGGTGCCCGCGCCCTCGACGCTGCCGTTGTTTGGCTTGGGCGTCGCAGCCATGGCTGAGCTGCTGCACAGTCGGGCTCGTGCTTTGGTTGCGCTGCGTGCGCTGCATGCACAGCCCCCGGTGCGCGATGTGCCCGCTGACATCGCGGGCATTAGTGGCCCGGTGTGGACGGCGGCACGCGAGCGGTTGCATGTGCCGGCCTGGCGGGTGGTGACCCGGCAATTGGCCCAGGATGGTACGCGTAAATATGCAATCGCTTTTGCTGATGCGGGTGACGATCAAGCGGTCGAAACGGTGCTGATTCCCGGCCCGGGACGCGACACGGTGTGCGTGTCGTCGCAAGTTGGCTGTACCCGCACCTGTACGTTTTGTGCGACGGCGGCATTGGGCTTCCGCCGCAATCTGTCGGCGGACGAGATTGTGTTGCAGTACTTAATTGCAGCGCATGATGTTGCGGCCAACGTTGCTGGACCCAGCGAAGCAGCTGCGGTCGCGTTGCCGCGCAATGTGGTGTTTATGGGCATGGGCGAACCACTCGATAATCTCGACAATGTGCTCGCTGCGATTGCGGTGCTCACCGGGACGCCGACGCCGTCGCTGCGTGCCGAGCACATTACGGTTTCGACATCGGGCATTGGCAACGGCATGGAACGGTTTTTACGCGAAAGCAACGTGAGCTTTGCGTTGTCGCTCAACGGCACCACCGATGAACAGCGGGCCCGCGTGATGCCACAAACCAAACGCTGGCCGCTTGGCGAATTGTTTCGCATCATGCGCGACGATGCCGCGCGGCGCCCGAAGCGGCGATACTTCATGGAGTACGTCATGCTAGCCGGCCACAATGACAGCGACGAAGATGCCGATCGATTGCCAGCGCTGCTCGCGGGTTTGCCGGCGCATCTTAATTTGATTGCCCACAATCCGTTTCCCGGTAGCCGGTTTTTGCCGTCGTCACCACAAACCGTGATGCGGTTTCGCGATCGGTTGCATGGGCTTGGCCTGCGTGCACTTATTCGTACACCGCGTGGTCAAGATATTGACGCGGCGTGCGGGCAGTTGGCACGGCGCGGCTGACGCACTGCGGTCAGTCGACGAGGTGCTTCGGCCGACGACGGCCGTCGACGAACGCATCGAGTTCGACATCAACACTCTCAACCGTCGCGCGTTCATCGTCGTCGGACGGCAGTTCTTGCACGCCGGCCACGTCCATGTCGGCAACCGACACGGTGCCGTCGGCCATCGCAGTTGGTGGTACTGGCAAATGTTTAGGTTCGGCACGCTCGATGGGCCGAGTCACCAAAACGCGATCGCTTTTTTTACCAATGATACAACCGGCGCGGACCGTGACCGAGAATGCTCGGTTTTCGAAATATGCGTCGATGGCTTCTTTGATGTACCAGAATACATCTTGCAGTTCTTGGCCTTCGCCGGCCACTGTTTTCCACTCGGTCAACGGGCCAAATTCAATAACGGGCGCAAAAAAGAATTCACGCGAAGACTTAAACAGAAGTTCAAATTCGTCGATGACAACTTCGCCTTCGAGATTGGCTTCTTGCATCCACGCTTCGCATTGTTCAGCGCTGGGATAGCCTGGCCCATAC
>JAGPDK010000264.1 GCA_018057605.1 Kofleriaceae bacterium
CCATTAAACCGCTCATGGCGCCCCCCCCCCCGCGCAAGGTAACAAGTGCGCCCGGCACCAACGTGATCGAACTATGGATGCTTGGTAGTAACCGGCTTCCGATACACGCGAGCAACGTAGTCTTCGACCATACGATCCGCCGAGAATTGCCATTGCGACATCTCAATACTCGCACGCATCACGTTGATCCAGCGGGCACGATCCGCGAAGGCCGGCAGCACTTCGTCACGCAACACCTGATGCAAGAGGGCCCGGTCGCGGAGGTCAATCTCAACCGCCGCGGCTTCGCTGAACGCATCATCGTTGGGGTTGGCCGCGCCAATTTGCCAACCAGTTTCGCCGTTGCGACAACCTTCCGGCCACCAGCCATCAAGAATGCTCACATTAGGTACACCGTTCATCGCAGCCTTCATGCCGGACGTGCCCGAGGCTTCGAGCGGCCGCCGCGGATTGTTGAGCCAAATATCGCAGCCGCGCGTCAGCATGGCGCCGAGCTTCATGTCGTAGTTTTCGAGGAAGATCACCGCGCCAGGATGCGACCTCGCCACTTCGACCAATCGGCCAACGATGGCTTTGCCGGCAGTGTCGCGCGGGTGGGCTTTGCCTGAATAGACAATCTGCACGTTGCGTTGTTCGAGTAAGTGCGTCAGCGCCGCATCGTCGGACAAGATCAAATCGGCGCGCTTGTACGACGCCGCACGGCGGGCAAACCCGATCAAAAAGCCATCCGGTTTCACCCCAGCGCCGGTGCGGTTGCGGATTTCAACTCGCAATTCATCTTTCATGGCTTCGTGGGCCTGCCACAGTTGCGCATCTTGGACCTCGCGCGGTTTGCCAGGCGCTAGCGCGGCGCGGATGCGGGCATCTTGCCAGGTACCGGCGTGCACACCGTTGGTGATCGCAATGATCGGGGCCGCGCCGGCAACATCCTTCCACATCGTGCGGGCGGTTTGACCGTGCAATTCGGCGACGCCGTTGGCAATGCGCGCTAGCCGCAAGCCGGCCACCGTCATCGAGAAAGGATCGCCGCCACCAATGCGGGTAAGTTCGGCATCGGTGAAGCCCAAGTCGGCATTCATACGCCGCATACTTTCGAGGCTATGCGTCTCGTTGCCAGCGGCAACCGGCGTGTGGGTCGTAAACACCACGTGATCACGCAATGCGTCGATGCGTTCGTCGAGGGTGGTGCCGCCAAAGCGATTTTCGCGCAGCATCTCCAACCCTGCAAAGATCGCGTGGCCTTCATTGAAATGATACACATCAACATCATGGTGCAGCGCGCGCAGCAGCCGCACGCCACCAACACCGAGCACAATCTCTTGGGCCAAGCGATCATCGTGGTCGCCGCCATACAGGCGCTGCGTGATCCAGCGATCGGCTTCACGTACCGGCTCAATCAAATACAAAGTTGAGGTTATGTAGCGATCAACTTTCCATGCTGTGCACGGGACCGCCTTGCCTCGCACCGTGACTTCAAACTGGACATCGAGTTTGGTTAACCCGGTGCGCAACGTTTTGGGATATTGATCTTCAAGACGATCATTGGCGCCAAGCACCTGCTTGGTGTAGCCCTCGTCCCACAACAACCCAATGCCCACCAATGGCACCCGCAGATCGCCAACCGACTTCATATGATCGCCGGCCAAAATACCGAGACCGCCGGAATAAATCGTCAACGACGGATCGAGTCCGTATTCCATACAAAAATAGGCAACACGTGGCGCTGAAAACATGCGGCAAAAGGTGCCCGGGGCCAGCCCGAACCGCAAGCGCAAGCGGCGTTTTTTCCGACGGTGCGAGTGTTGCAAAAGACAACATGATGGCATCCGCGGCGCTGTTCCGGCACAACCTGGCAAAGCACACCAGTAGGTAAATCGCCTGCACACAGCCCCTGGGTACCCTCGCGGCTTTTTCTTCCGTCGGCCGCAAGGGTGCGGTACTTTTACGGCATGCGCGACTTGCGCCCCAAACGACCACCTGCTCGCCCGGCTGTTTCCGTCGAAGAGCGCGACCTCTTTATGGCAGCGGTCGCTGACGCGCTACCGCTTGGTGCCCGTGATCGCGACCGCGTGCCGCCGACCAAAGTAGCGCCGATCGTGCGACGGGCCGAACCCCCGACCCGAGTTAAGCTCACCATTACGGGCGATCCCTCGATGTTTGAAATGCGGGCGCCGGGCGTTAGCCATAGTGAGCTTGCGGCGGCCCGCCGCGGCACCGCGCATATTGAAGAAACCCTCGACCTACATGGCGACTTGGTGCTTGCCGCAACCGCCAAGCTCGAAGCATTCTTGTTTGCAGCCATCGCGCATGGTCGACGCTGCGTCCTGATTATTCATGGCCGTGGGCTGCACTCCGACGGAGTTTCGGTGGTGCGCAATATGGTAATCGAACAACTCGCCGGCCCGCTGTCGGGCTGGGTGCACGCGGCCACCACCGCGGCGCAACGTGATGGCGGGGACGGCGCAACCATCGTAATGTTGCGGAGTCGTCGTTGAACCGGCGCGCGGCCGTCGTGCTTGCGGCATTCGCCGTGACCAGCGCGGCCGTGCGGCCAGCCATAGCCGCAACGAAACGCCGAGTTGCAACCAAACCACCCAGCGATGCTGCCACGATTTTTGTCGCCGACCGTGGCGCCATGGTGCCGTTGGCGGCCAAAGCGCCACCCGGCGCCACCGAATCGGCCGAAGCTGAGTTTGGCCGGCAACTGCAGACGCTGCTCAAAACCTCGCTCAAGCCCGGCATCACGGCCTTGCTCGTCGTCGATGCAACCACCGGCCTGCCCATTTTCGCGTTGCGGCCAGATACCGCCATGAATCCGGCCTCCAACGTCAAAATGATCGCCACCGCTACGACGCTCGCCATACTTGGCGCCGACCATCGCTTTGCAACGCAACTGCTAGGCCCGATTGCTCGCGCTGATCCGCATCGAATCAACGGCGATATTTATTTATTGGGTAGTTACGATCCAACTTTCGACACTGCAGGTCTGCGCACGCTGGCTGCCAACCTGCATGCACAAGGTGTCACCCACATCGATGGCAACATCGTCTTTGGTCAAGCTGATCGTGACGGGCCCTACGGCGCCCGGTTGCCGGTGGAAGTGGTCGCCACCACACGTGGCAAAGCGCCCGCGGTCACGGTTTGGCCTGGCGAACAACAAACCGTAGTCATCAACCGCGCCAAAACCGTGCGCAAAGGCAGAACGCGAATCGCGATTGTGCAGCGGCTGCTACCCTCTAAAAATTATCAACTCACCATCACCGGCACAATCGCCGTCGGCAATCGCATCGGTAAAACCGTCGCAGTGCAAAAACGGCCGCGCTTTGCTGGTCAATGGCTGCGCTGGGAGCTGACCCAACTCGGCATCGCAGTTGCTGGCGATATCACGATCGAACCGTTGCATGATTACCTGCAACGCCTTGCCAGCGATGGCCAGTTTGCGGTTGCGTTAGCCACGCGAACCTCGGCGACAGTCGGTGAACTCGTTACCCGAATCAACAAGCGCAGCATCAACTGGCTCGCCGATCGCCTAGTTGCCGTGGCGGCGGGGTTTGAGCATAACGTTACGCCAACCATGGCGCGTGGCATTGCGCAAATGCGCGCCTGGTTATTAACTCGCGCTGCCATCGATCCCGCAACGCTAACGATTGATACCGGATCCGGGCTGTCGTATCGCACAAGAATTTCTCCGACCCAACTCGTTGCGGTAATTCGCAATGCGGCAGGCTTCACGTTTGACGCACCTGCGTACGCCGCAACCTGGACGCAATCACTTTCCATCGGCGGCAAAGACGGCACCTTGGCCCACCGATTTCGGGCACCGCAGTTTGCCGATCGCATCCATGCCAAAACTGGCACGTTGAGCAATGTGATCGCACTGTCGGGATTGCTGCTTACCAATCCAGCCCGACCGCTGGCGTTTGCCTTGGTAACCAACAAACATGCACGCGGTTACAAGACCCGCATTCGGCGCGCTCACGAACAAGTCATCGCTGCGTTGACAGCCTACGTTGCCAAGCACGACGGCGTGGCGTTGTTGCCGGCCGCACCTTCGCACGATAACGCTGCATCGGCGCGCGAAAGTGGCGACGTCTCCACCGACGATGAATCGGACGACGACGGCGACGCGCCGGCGCCGTAAGCGACGGCTGCATTGATAGTTACAGTGCCGGTCACGTAAGCACGACCGCACGCACCTTCTGCGAAATTGCTTGCTTGCTCAAACCACAGACGACCGATGACGGGCGATGGCTGGCGATCCATACCGACCGCGCACCAACGCCCGAGGCTTCGCCGAACCCTCCACCGGAGGCGTTCAACTGCCCACCAATCGCAGTCGGCGGATCCGCTTAAGGCTTGCCGAGCACTGAGATACCGGCGGCGCGATCCACGACGTCGCGGACCTCTTTGCTTACCGATTGCCAAAGCTGATTCACTTGCCCCCACGAGTTAGCGGCACGCATACCCGACCGTACGCGGGCTGCCTCAACCGGCGAGAGCAGTTCGAGTTGCACAAGGCGTTGTTCGTATTGCGCGAGCAGCCCAGGAACTACCTGTGCACTTGCGAGTTGCGGCGGCACCAATGCACCGTGGGTACTGCCCGAAGTGCCCGACGACGGCGCACCTTTGCCTTGCGCAATCATTTCGGTTGTCGCACCTTTGTTGAGCTTCAACGTTGAAGTAGGCGGGCTGAACACCGTGTATTGCGTGCCTTGGCTCTTTTCCATCGGATACGCGGCAAAGCCGCGCGCGGTATCGATGTTAACTTGATTCGACGCTAAAACTTCGGTCTTCAATGCTGCCGAAAGTTCGGCTGCAGCGGTTTTGCCCCCTGGCATTAGGCGCCCAGCGCGACACGCGAACAAGCGGATGGGCATGCCCGAGCGCCAGTTAGAATCACGAATGATCGCCGCCAGCTGGGCGGCAGTGAGCGTGTAGACCTTGGGCACGCCGGTGGCCGGATTTCGGACAACCACGCGGAAGCCGTCACCAATTTCGCCGACGTCAGTGCCGTGCAACACAACATCAAACCAACCGGGCACCCGCTGGACGGGATCGGCGACCGTCGCGAGGTGCGGGTCACTCTTTTCAAGAATCGCTAGGCCGCCACGATCCATACCCTTGGAGCCAGGGGCGAGCTGATGAACTTGGCTGCGCAAAATTTCGTCAGGCACGGGCGTTGGCGGAACATGAATGTCGGCGGCTTGACCGTATCCTCCATGCGCGTTGTCGGCTTTGGCCGCAACTGCCATTGCCGGCACCGGCGCCTTCCCGATCGGTGCCATGGTGTTTGAGATTTTCACCGCCTTGCCCATGTTGTGTTTAGCTCCGATGTACGCCAACGCGGCCATCGCAATGCCGATCAACATCTGCAAGTATTCTTTGCTAGCCAGGGCGATCTTGGCGTTGTCGCCTTGCGCCGTCCACGCCGTAGTTAGCCATGCACTGGCATGCTGCATCGCTTCCATGCTGGCTTGCACCATGCCTGCAGCGCCAAACGCGCTGAGCGCCAGCTGAATCAACACAGCCGCAAGTTGGCCTACGCCGGTCGGGCTCGCTGCCAAAAACGCTGAGGCGGCCTCGGCCGCAATGAAGCCAGCCGTGATGCCGATGATTTCCGGCAGGTGATCGCGAATTATTTGGACGTATTGCCCAGCTACCTCTGCCAAGTAGTTAGGCGACTCGATTACGCTTCTATTTAAGTCAACGACATGACCTGCGAAGCGCTTTGCTTTGGCAAGGCCACCATTTGTCAGCGACGCGTCAGGCACCACACCTTCTAGAGACTTCGCGAAACTCGGACTTACCACCCATATGCGGTGGCCAACGACCAATTCAATATCGCTCGCGCGACCGTTCTTCTTTGCCTCTGCGGTTAGCGCCGAAAAAACGCCCGGATCGTTCATCGACCCTTTAATGCCGGCGCGCCCTTTGTTGGTATGCAGCAGGACGTTTTCAAAGTAGCGCAAGTCATGCCCGTCACGGGCACTGCCCTGGAATTCGCGCGCTGCAAGCTTCTGAGCGGTATCGCCGGCTTTGATTTGATAAAGTTTGGCGAGGGGCTCAGGTAACGATGTGTTGACTCGGAAATTCTGCACATAGCCGCGCACAATTTGTTCCGGCAAAAACGCCGTGACATAGAGCCAGGCTTTGGCGGTGGGATGCGTACCACTGACGAACACGCGGGTTGCAGGTGGCAACGGTGTCGCGATGACTGGGACTCCGCCAGCTTCTTGCGGTCCGGTCCGAATATTGGCGCCATCGCTCGTATCGATGAATCCGCTGCAATTGATGCCAGGCGTCGGCGCGACGATGGTGTCATTGGTCGGCTGCGGTGCCGTCGAAGTCGAAGTCGAAGTCGACGCCGACGTCGACGCCGGCGCACGTTGCACTGCCCCGAGCCCCTGCACCGGCGTGCTGGCCTGACCTTTGGTTGGCAACAAATCCACCGCAGATTGCCCCGTCACCACGCGTTCGGCGATGGCGTCGGCGTTGCGTTCGTACTCATCGCCAACGGCACCAACACCACCAAGTAATTGCACGCCGGCACGCTGTTGCATGACGTGTGCGACTTCATGTGCAACCGTGTGTTTGTCTTGTTTATCGCCCAGGACGATCTTGTTGCCCGACGCAAACGCGCCCGCCCCCATCGCTTTGCTGCCGGCGAGCGCCGCCGCATCACTGTGGGCTTTGATATGACTTATGTCGTGATCTCCAAACGAACGTTGGATGTCGTCCGCGAACGGCACCGCATGGCCCGCGCCACTAACCCCTACCGCGGCCGCTTGATGGACGCTTTCGTTGGTCACCGCCGCTGGCGATGCATCGTCGTTGCGCTTCATCTGTACGGGCGCAACGCCGCTCGGCGCAGGCGGCGGATCCATCAAGAACGCCACACCATTTTCATCATCGGCCGACAAACTAGCGGAGCGCCCGCGTGTCGTGCCGTGCAACGAATGCTGATGCTTGGTGGTGCCATCGCGCAATGACATCGCCGACGACTGGCCACCAATCTCGACACCACGCAACGATGCCGTGGCATTGTGCATCATCGAACTGGTGCCGTCGCTGGCCGATGCTTGCTCTAACGAATACCCCGCCGAGTGTTGGCCGACCGCACCGGAGGTAACCAGACTCTGCGTGGTACTGCCGTCCGCCAACCCGGCGACGGTATGCGCGACGTTGAGATTGCCGCTGGCAAGGTTGCCCTGCAGTGCGTGCGCCGTTGAGTGCGAGCCATCGGCGCCATGGTCCGAAGTTTCACTCAGCGACAGCTTGCGGCCGGCCGCCGCGTCTTCGCCACTCAGGCTGAGGCGTTCTTGGCGATCGCCGGTGGCGGTCGTGGCCGCAGCGGTGGTCAACGCAAGACTCTTGGCACCCGCGTTTAAGCCATACGAAGCATCCGAGGCCGTACTGCCGTCGGCCGAAGTCCGTGACGCATGCGCGGCTTGAATTGAGCGTTGGCTCGCCCCCCCCATCGTCGCGTTGCCACTATGCATCATCGAACTGGTGCCGTCGCTGGCCGATGCTTGCTCTAACGAATACCCCGCTGAGTGTTTTCCCACTGCACCGGCGGTAACCAGACTCTGCGTGGTACTGCCATCCGCCAACCCGGCGACGGTATGCGCGACGTTGAGATTGCCGCTGGCAAGGTTGCCCTGCAGTGCGTGCGCCGTTGAGTGCGAGCCATCGGCGCCACGGTCCGAGGTTTCACTGAGCGACAGCTTGCGGCCCGCCGCCGTGTCTTCGCCACTCAGGCTGAGGCGTTCTTGACGATCGCCGGTGGCGGTCGTGGCCGCAGCGGTGGTCAACGCAAGACTCTTGGCC
>JAGPDK010000265.1 GCA_018057605.1 Kofleriaceae bacterium
GCTGTGCCGCTTGGGCACGTTTGCAACGCGAATTTCCCGATTCAAAACACCTCAAACGCGCGGCCGAAGTGGGACCATGTCCATGATCGTCAGCACCGAGCTTCGCGGTGTGACCAAAGCTTTTGGCGCGCGCGAAGTGCTACGCAATGTAACGCTCGCGGCGCGACCGGGCCGTCGCCTTGGCATCATCGGCCCCGCGGCATCAGGCAAAAGCGTGATCGCGAAATTGTGGTGCGGGCTAGAGCGGCCGACTCAAGGCCAAGTGTTCACGCTTGGCCACCAATTGAGCGAGTTACCCGAACTGGCCGCAAGTACCCAGCGCGCCCGCATCGGCATGTTGTTTCAAAACTATGCATTGTTTGATTTTCTATCGGTGCTCGACAACGTAACGTTTGCACTGCAACGGCGCGGCGGCATGACGGCGAGCGAAATCACGGACCGTGCCATGGCGCGCTTACGGGCAGTTGGCCTCGCCGGTAGTGAACACAAATTTCCAGCGCAGCTTTCCGGCGGCATGAAAAAACGCGTGGGTATCGCGCGGGCCACCGTGGCCACACCAGAGCTGGTGATTTACGACGAGCCCACCGCAGGACTCGACCCGGTCACCACCCAAAAAGTATACGACCTGCTTGCAAGTGACCATGCGGCAACCGGTGGTACGGTGATCGCTATTTCGTCGGACGTGTTGGCCTTGGCGCGGTTTGTCGACGATGTGGCATTTTTGCATGATGGTGCCATTCGGTACCTCGGCCCCGCGACCGACATCGAAAACGTCGACGACGCCGCGGTCCGACAATTTGTGCGTGGTGAGCAACACGGCCCGTTACGCCAAGCCTTACCTGCGACGGAGCGTGACTAGTGGCAAACCCATTACGCCGGCTCACCAGTGCCACCAGCTACTTCATCGAACGGGTCGGCGCTTCGGCGCTGGCAATCGCCCACGAAGTTGGCGGCATCGCCGTACTTACCGGCCGGGTCTTGCGCCGCATCGTGCCGCCTCGGCTCGATACCCGCGAGCTGTGGACCAATCTGTTTAAGATGAGCAACCGCTCGGTGCCGATCATTGTGCTGACCGCGTTTTTTGCCGGCGGCTTGATGACCTTACAATCGGCGCCGTTTGTTCAAAAATTTGGCGCGACCGCCCTCGCCGGCTGGGCCGCCGGCTACGCCGTGTTGCGCGAGATTGGCCCGATTCTCATTGCGCTCATGTTCTCCGGCCGAGTCGGGGCCAACAACACGGCCGAGCTGGCAACCATGACGGTGACCGAACAGCTCGACGGCCTACGGGCGCTAGCCATCGACCCAATCTCGTTTCTGATTGTGCCCCGCGTGCTGGCCATGGTCATCGCCTTATTCGTGCTAACGGTACTCGGGGACCTCGTCGCGCTCGCTGGCGCTGCGCTGGTGGCCCATGTTGTCATGGGCATTGAGTGGTCCACGATGTACTACAGCTTCGCCGACAACTTAGCGCCATACGATGTCTTGCACGGCTTGTACAAAGCGCTCGCCTTCGGCTTCGCTATTGCAATCACCAGCTGTTATTTTGGAATCTCCGTCAAAGGCGGCTCGACCGGCGTCGGACGAGCGGTCAACGCAGCAGTAGTTGCAGCCGCGGTCTCGATTATGTTGCTCGACTTTTTCCTAACCTACCTCACCGGTTGATATGTTGATACGCCGCATTGCATATCGCTCGATCCACAACCTCGGCCGCAACGCCGTTGGTGCCATGGTGGTCGTGCGCGATATTTGGCTACTACTTATTGGCGCGATTGCAGGTGCCATTCGCACCCAACGCCGCAACGACCCATCGCGGCGGCCAGGTGAAACCTGGCGGCAACTGCACAACATGGGCAATCGTTCGCTGGTTTTCTTGATCGTGACGTTAGGCTTTCTGGGAATGGTGATGGTGTATCAATCTTGTTTGCAACTAGCTCGAGTCACCGGCGACTACTCGCAGGTGGGACCGCAGTTTATCAGGCTCGCGGTTTCCGATTTCGCGCCAACGTTAACGGGGTTGATGTTAGCGACCCGCGTCGGTGCAGGCATCGCTGCCGAGGTTGGGTCAATGAAAGTTACCGAGCAAGTCGATGCATTGCGCATGTGTGGCGTAGCGCCCATCGATTTCCTCATTTCACCGCGCTTGATTGCGTCGTTAATCGCCACCGTCGCGCTGTCCATCTTGGCCTGCGGCATCATGTACGGTGCCGGCGGGCTTACGGCGCACTACTCGTTCGGCGTAAATCCGAACATTTTCTTTGACCCATCAAATGTCCGCAACGCCCATGTAATGCTTGGCCTAATCAAAGCCTGCAGTTACGGCATCGCGATTCCAATCGTCGCGGGCTATTGCGGCTTGGCCGCGCATGGCAGCTCCGAGGGCGTGGGCAAGGCCACCACGGCCGCGGTCATCGGCAGCTCGTTTGCTGTGATTGCGCTCGACTTTGTGATCTCAACGATTTCGCTGCTCGTAATGCCAGTAGGTCTTTGATCCCAATGAGCAACACCAAGCCCCCCGCGCCCGCCGCACCAAATTTTATTGAGTTTCGCGGCGTGCAAAAAGGGTTTGCCGGCAAACTTGTCATTCGCGATCTTTCACTCGGCGTGAATCGTGGTGAAGTTTTTTACATCATCGGCGCATCCGGGGTTGGCAAGTCGGTGACCATCAAGCATCTGATCGGGCTGTTGCGCGTCGATGCTGGAGAAATCTGGTTCGATGGTCAACGAATTGACGGTTACACCGAAACCCAATTTGAATCTGTCCGGCGCCGCATCGGCATGGTTTTCCAAAATTCAACACTTTTTGACTCAATGACCTTAGCGGACAACGTCGCGCTGCCGTTGCGCAAACATGGCGGCCTCAACACCCGCGCAGCGCATGCGCAAGCCGTCGACTTATTACGGCGCGTCGACATGCATGAGTACGCCGAACGTTTCCCAGCTGAACTATCGGACGGCATGCGCAAGCGCGCCGCCATTGCGCGCACGCTGGCCGGCAAACCCGAAGTCATGCTTTTTGACGAGCCCACCACTGGCCTCGATCCGATCAGCGCCCGTCGCATCGACGCGTTGATTCGTGAGTTGGCCCGCGACATGGGGGTGACGGCATTGGTGGTTTCGCACGACCTGCCCTCAATTTTTAGCACTGCCGATCGCGTTGCATTTTTGTACCAAGGCCGGGTTTATTGCATCGGCGCGCCCGCGGCGCTACGCGACGACGGCGATGCCATCGTGAAACAATTTCTTTCGGGAGCTTCAACCGGGCCGATGGAAACTCCAGGGTTTTGATCGCCACGACCGCCCCTCTCCCCGCGCGCGGCCAGGCGGCGCGCATGGCGCCTGCAGCTCCGCAGGTTTGAGGTGCAGCACGGGACGTGGCCTGATAGACTTGCGGCGTGATGAAAACACTCTTGGCTAGCTTTTGCACTGCGGGACTGGTGGCTTGTTCGTCGAAAGGCCCAGCACCAATGCCAGCGTCGCCAGCGACCGGATCTTCCACAGCAACCACACCGGCGTCGCCCGTCGTGCCATCCCCCACCGTTACCCCAGAGGTCGTACCCGCCAACAATGCCACACGTTCGTTTTCGTACGGTGATGGCGCTGGCAATAGTTATTCAATCGTCGGCGCCACCTTAACCGTTACCTACAATCCCATCACTGCGGCCGAGAGTTCAACTGGCACCTACAACGGTGGTCCGGCGTGGTCGCATACGATTACCCAAGCACAATACGATGCCTTGGTCGCAACGCTGGATCGTGGCATTGCTGCGACCGCGGAACAAACCAGTGAACGAGGCAAAGGCACTGGCCTCATCGGCTACGGTGCATCGCAACAAGTGATTCTAAAGATGGAATCGCCGATTCGCCAAGAACTCGAAACGCTGCTCAAAGCGCTTGCGAAATAACTACCGCAACTTCATTTAGCGTCTGGCGGATGGCCAACAATTCGCCACGGCGTGCGTTTCAAGATCTTGCCGAGCTCTTTGGTATCCTCGGGAAACTCAGGATCCGTCATCAAGCGCATCAGCGAACCCTCGCCACGTGCCACCATGTTAACAGCGCCTTCGATGTTAGCCAACACCGGTACAACCTGGTCCGTCAGCGCCCGCACCGAGGCAATCGCAGCTTGAACTTGCGCGGTCATGCGCTGGGCCCCAGCGTGTAACCGCGTTAGTTCTGGCCCGCGCAGCACCGCTAGCTTGGCGTCAAGCGTATCGGCGCTGGTGCGCAGTTGCGCGAACACTTGGCCAGCCTGTTTAAGCACCTGCTGGGTTTTGGCCACGGTCGTTGCCCCGCCGGTTTGGCTGCGCAGTTGTTCGAACTGGTCAAACAGCTCCACCGTTTGGCTCACCAGGCTGATGTAACCTTGGGTGGTGGGCGACAACTCATCGAGTTGCGACATCAAGGTACGCAGCTCGCGCCCAAGTTCATGGGCCGTTGGTGCGACTTCGTCGAGAAAGCGTTTGGCAATCGCCATTTGGTTCCACGCCCGCTCTAACACCCGGTCCATGCTGGGTGGATCAATACCGCGGACGCGGTCGCCCGCAGCCAACGCGCGCGCCGGTGTGAGGTCGCTGCGGTTGGCAATTTCAATATAGCGTTGCGACAGCGGCCCTTGCGACGCCACAAAAAAATCACTATTGAGATGCACACGGGCGGCGTAACTCGCGCGCAGTGCAATCCGCACCACCACCTTAGGTGGCGTTTGGTCAGGTGCGCCACCGTCGAGTTGCACGGGCGGTTCAGCTATCCGATCCACGGATTCAATTTCGCCAACGTGCCGCCCGGCCACCATCACCGGCGCACCGACGCGCAACCCTCCGAGATCTTGAAAGTACACCGCGAACCGCACGTGTTTGCCCCATTCAATGCGCGGCAAAATCACAACGGTAAAAACAATTGCACCCAGCAGCGCCAGCAGAACTAAACCGCCAACGCGGGTTTGCAAGCGCGATTCATCCATTGCAGTTCATTCTTTCCAGAACAGCTTCCATGGATTGCGCTTGAGGTCGCGAATGAGTTCACGCAAGTCGGCATACACATCATCGCGCGCCAACAGTCCACCGGCGGTGCCTTTACCTGCCCGCAAATCAGTTACCAACCCGTTCACATTGATCAACAGGCCATTGGCTTGGCCGGCCGCTGCGGCGGCTTTGTCGGCAACGGCAATCGCGCGGTCGATTCTAGCCTCATTCAAGATGCCGGTCATGCGGGTGGCGTCTTGCAGCAGTGCGGCGGCGGCCGGTGTCAGTGTGGTCAGCGATCCACGAGCGGAGACCAGCAGCGCATCGGTATTGTTCAAAACGTTGGTAATCATGCGTGGATCACCCAACCCGGCATTCACTTTTTTCAAGGTGGTTGTAGCTTCGCCGGCCAAACCGGAGGCATTGCTGAGCAACGACGACAGCTGCGCGCGATTATCAACCAGCAGCTTATTCACTTCGGCAACCGCACTTGAACTATTGCTGAGCAACGCCTTGATGGCATCTTTGTCATCCCGCAGCACCGCTGAAACACCGTCGAGCACTTCATACAAGCGCGCGACCACCAAGTCGGTACGCGGCGGATTGGAGCCGCGCCGCACCTCGCCTGCCGCGACCTCCGCGCCTGCCCAATCTTGGCCAGGCACAATTTCCAAATATTGCTCACCGAGCACCCCTGCAGTGTTGATGAAAAACTCGGCATCTTTCCGAATGCTTGGTTTCGCCCGCTCCTCAAGCCAAACATGTAGTCGTACTTGCACCCGTTGGCCGGTTTTGGGATCAATTCGGCCACCAAGGAAATCGACCTCTGCAACTTTGCCAACTTTGATTCCGGACACCTTCACCGGCGCGCCAGCTTGCAGATTGCCAATGTAGTCGTAGTCAACGTAGATGGTAACGCCCGACCGCAGCGAGAAATTACCAAGCACGATGAGGAAGCCGGCCAACACCAGCATCGCAATCACGATGAGAAGGCCAACTCGAAACTCAAGCCCGCGTTCGCGCATGCAGCCAACATAGCACAGGCCGATCGCTCGCGTGGCGCACACCCGTCGCCACGCTGCACACAAAAAAAGGCCCGAACTCGGTGAGAGTCCAGGCCTACATTTTCAACGCCACTTCCGCGCCATAATAATCAATGTTGGACCATTATTGTTGCGGCCAACCGCCGCCGCCTTGCGGAGGATAACCGCCACCCTGCGGAGGATAACCGCCACCCTGCGGAGGATAAACACCACCCTGCGGGGGATAGCCGCCACCTTGCGGAGGGGGATAACCACCACCTTGCGGAGGCTGACTTCCGCCACCTCCGCGAATCATCTTCACTGCTTCTTCATAGGCTGCAGGCGCTGCCATCATGAGCACCGCAAAGTACGCAATCAATGGCAACAGCGCATGCGCCAATCCCAAAATTGCGCCAACACCTGCATGCATGTGCACCATGAACGCCACGTTCATCAGCACTTGTTGTAGCGGCAACCAAAGAATCAACACCGCGGCGATAATCGGCGCAAGTTGTTCAACCGGCTGCAACGCTGGCGGCAATTTATTGGGTGGCACGACAAACGCGATGCATAGAATCGCAACCAGGAAGATCAAGAACCACAAAATATTGTGGATGATCATGAGAAACGGCATGTGACTAAACTTGAAGAAGAAATCTAGTCCATCCACAAACGGAATGACCAACATCCCTGCGCCCGCGGCGATGATGTAGCGCGCGTATTGATCTTGCGGCGCTGCGATGCGTGCGAGCAAGCCAAACACCAGCGTTGTGTAACCCATGATGTATAGCGATCCGGCACCGCCCATCCCACCACCGACCAATCCACCAAAACCCATTTTGGAGATAAAAATACCAGTGTACGCGATGGCAAATGGGGCCCAATGCAGGGCCATCGGCGGAATCTTTTCGCGCATGTGCGGCGGTGCTGCGGTGAGCAACAAATAAACGCCACCCGCAATAATCGGCCAAATCATCAGCTCGAACTTAGGCATCCCGGTCGACCAAGCGAAAATCATCGGGCTCAATCGAAACGGAACTAAAATCGATGCGATCAGCGCGATACCAGCTACGAATAGAATTTTCTTTTGAAGATCGGCATCGCGCAAGCGCGAGACTGGAATCCCAAAGATCGTCCCTGGTGCTGATTGCGGCAACCCACGCGCGATATCGTCGAGGGGGCCAGGCATGTTTTGCCCGTATGGATTTGGTGCGCCGTAGCCTTGTTGCGCTGGCGGTGCGCCGTAGCCCGCTTGTGCCGGCGGCGCGCCATACCCTTGTTGCGCTGGCGGTGCGCCGTAGCCCGCTTGTGCCGGCGGTGCGCCATACCCTTGTTGCGCTGGCGGTGCGCCATAGCCTTGTTGCGCTGGCGGTGCGCCATAGCCTTGTTGCGCTGGCGGTGCGCCGTAGCCTTGTTGCGCTGGCGGTGCGCCGTAGCCTTGTTGCGCTGGCGGTGCGCCGTAGCCTTGTTGCGCCGGTGGTGCGCCGTAGCCTTGTTGCGCCGGTGGTGCGCCATAGCCTTGTTGCGCTGGCGGTGCGCCGTAGCCTTGTTGGGCTGGTGGTGCGCCGAAACCTTGTTGCGCCGGTGGTGCGCCGAAACCTTGTTGCGCCGGTGGTGCGCCGAAACCTTGTTGGGCCGGTGGTGCGCCGTAGCTCGGCGGTTGCGCTGGCGGTGCGCCATACCCTTGCTGCGCCTGCGGTGCGCCATAGCCTGGTTGCGCCTGCGGTGCACCATACCCTGGTTGCGCCGGTGGGGCACCGTAGCCTGGCTGCGCCTGCGGTGCGCCATACCCTGGTTGCGCCTGCGGTGCGCCATACCCTGGTTGCGCCTGCGGTGCG
>JAGPDK010000266.1 GCA_018057605.1 Kofleriaceae bacterium
GCTGTAACACCCGCTCAATATTTTGCTCAGGTGTCGCGCGATGTTGCCCAACCACGCGGACCGCCACATCAAGTGGGGCGCCGGCAGCGTCAGTCATGCATGCGCTGAGTTGACCGCCAGCCAATTTCACAGTGGCATGCCAACCTAACGCGCGCGCCGCACTGGCCTCGGCAATATTGGTGTCGTAGTGAGTTGCGCGCTCATAGTAGTCGGGAATTACCCGCGATTTACCACCCATTTGCGACAACACCGCGAGCACCACCGCCGAAGCCACCGACGCACTCAAGATGCCGACAATCGCAAGTGTCCAACGAGTTGCAGCGGTCATGGTTGACCCTCCGGGCCAGGCAACGAAAGATCAATCGTTGATATTAGGTTTTGGCCTTCGCTGACCTGTAACACCACGGTGCGTTGCCCGTGGACGAACGATGTGGCCGGGACATCGACAAACAACGGCACTTCAACGCTGTGATGCGGCTGCACTTTCCAACTTGGAATCGGCATGCGCAATTTCGCATCGGGCGCGGCCAAAAGCGCAAAGGTGTAGTCGCGGGTCGCGTCGCCTTTGTTTTCAAGTTTGATGCGCACACTGCTCGCAATCAAGCCGTTGCCGAGATCAACAAATGCTGGCCCGTTGACGCGCAACACCCATACATCGGTGCCCGTCCGCGAATCAGCGCGAGTCACCAGCAAAATAAACGCCGCTATTAACAACATCGGGTACACGACCGTCCGCACGCGTAAGATTTTTTTGGTCTTACCGGCAAGCTGATCTTGCGACGTATAGCGAATGAGCCCACGCGGCTGATGGACTTTGTCCATTACGGTATCGCACGCATCGATACACTGCGCGCAACCGACACATTCCAGCTGCAAGCCCTGGCGAATATCGATGCCGGTTGGACAAACCGCAACACACGCATTGCAGTCAATGCATGAGCCTTGTTTCACGCCCGCAGCCAACGGCGACGCACTGCTGTCATGGCCGACGTTTTGCACCACCGGTGCATCGGCAAGCATCGGCAACTTGTGTTTCACGTTACCGCGCGGCTCACCGCGGCCGGCGTCATAGGCAACAATGAGCGATTGAGTATCGAGCAGCGTCGACTGCAACCGACCATACGGACACGCGATAATGCAAACTTGTTCGCGGAAGTACGCAAAGTCTGCAAACATCAAAGCCGTCACGATCATCACCGTTGCAAACCCGCCCGGGTGTTTCGCCGGCGATGTTGTGATCCATTGCAACAAGCGATCTGTGCCAACGAAGTACGCAAGAAACACATTCGCCACCACGAACGACAAGGCAACAAAAATGCCCCAACCCACGATCCGTCGACCGGATGGCCAACCTTTTTTGTCCATGGCTTTTTGCTGCCCGACTGAACCCTCGATCCAGCGTTCGATCGGCCGAAAAACGTGTTCGAGATACACAGTTTGCGGGCAGCCCCAACCACACCACACCCGCCCAAACAGCGCGGTCACCAGCAATACCGTTGTGACCACGGTCAGCCCCAGCAGCATCAACAAAAATCCGTCGCTGGGACGAAACACCATGCCAAACAACGACAGCTCGGCGCTCGCCACGTCGATCAACATGGCCGGCCGACCACCGATACGCAGAAACGGCAAACTTGCAAACAACACAATCAGCGTGTACGCCACAAATCGCCGCCGGTTGAGAAATCGGCCAGGCGCTAGTCGCGGACGAATCCAGCGCCGCGTGCCGTCGCGATTGAGCGCAGGCAGCACACTTTCTTTGTCCGCTTTGGTCGACATACTAGGGTGCCGCTTGGAACGCTTCAACAGCTGCGCCTTCAGCTCCCTTGCCCGCCAATTTTTTGCCTCGCAGGGCCGCTGAGTAGGCCGCCGCCGCATTAAGATCCGGCAGCGAAAGCTGATCGCCCCACGCGATCATGGCCGTACCGGCAACGCCACCACGAATCGTCAAATAAATATCGCGACGCGTCGCACCGTGGATTTGAAAGTTATCGGTGAGGTTCGGGCCAACGAGCCCCTCGCCATTCGCAGCGTGACAAGCGACGCACTTCTCTTTAAAAATCGCAGCGCCACGGTCGAGCACGCTCGGATCCGCCATCGCCGCGACCAGCACCTCTTCAGTTACCGAGGACGATTCGGATTTCTCGCGCTCGACGCGTTTGCTTTCATAGCCTTTGTAGGCCGTCGCGTATTCTTGATGAATCGACGGTCCCGGGCCAAACCAGTAGTAGCCAATATACCCAATCGAAAAAACAATCGTGCCGATGAAAATCACCCACATCCAACCTGGCATCGGATTGTCGAGTTCGTAAATGCCGTCGTACGCGTGATCGAGCACGATGCCGTTGGTTAGTTTGTCGCGTTTGCCACCATCTTCATGAATGTGAATGTAAGAAGCATCTTGTGACGCAGCCGTGGTGGTGTCTTGGTTGCCCGACGTATCCATAACTACTCCTTACCGTCATCCGCCAAAGGCATCGCCGCCAGTTGGTCATGTAATGGGGTGTGGCGGCGATTGCGCCACAGCACTGCAAAAAATACCGTTGCAAAAATCGTCAGCGCCATTTGCGCGTAGGTAGACGGCGTAAGCGCCGATACAAGTTCCGATAAGCGCAGCATCAGTGGCCTCCGGCTGGCGCAGCAGCAGGCACGACCGGCGCAGGCGTCGCCGGCACCACCGTCGCTTGGTTACGTCCCGCAATCATGTCTTTGCCCAAGCGCTGCAAGTACGCAATCATCGCGATGATGTCTTTATTTTCCATGCCGGTTGGGCCACCACGTTTGACCAAATTGGCCGACAACTCCGCAGCTTGGGCACGTGCCATGCCCGCCGCATCAGTCAAAGCTTCGCGGCTATACGGGACGTTGAGCATAGCCATCGCATTGACGCGAGATTGGATGCTGCCGAAGTCAATCGTGTCACGCAGCAGGTGTGGATAGGCTGGCATCATCGAACCGTGCGACATCGACTTCGGTTGATTCATGTGGCGCAAGTGCCAATACTCATCGCGACCGGTCTTGATGCCTTCGCGTGCCAGATCCGGACCGATGCGACGCGAACCCCATTGGAAAGGATGATCGTACACAAACTCGCCTGGTTTGCTGTACTCGGTTGGTGGTTCGCCAGCATTGCCATAGCGCACGGTTTCTTCAATAAACGGCCGCACCATTTGCGAGTGACAGTTGTAACAACCTTCGGCGATGTAGATATCGCGGCCGTAGAGTTCCAGCGGCGTATACGGTTTGACCGATGCAATTTTAGGAATGTTGTCGCCGATGAGAAACGTTGGGATAATTTCAAACAACGACGCCACCACCACCGCGAGCACGACCAGCACCGTGAACAGTGCAGGCATACCTTCGAATCGACGATGTAGTTTGGTTTTGGCTGGTTCAGCGATTTTCTGTAAGCGAATCATCGGTGGCACATCGGCCGTCACCGGCGCGTAGGTTGCCGGGCGATTTTTCCACGTCATGAAAACGTTATAACCACCGAGGATGATGCCCGTTAAGTACAACGTGCCGCCCAGCGCGCGCACCCAATACATCGGCACCAGCCGCGTCACAGTTTCGAGGAAGTCCGGGTACTGCAACTTACCGGTGGTATCAAAAGCGCGCCACATCAAGCCTTGCGTGATTCCAGCGGCCCACATCGAAACGACGTACAATGCAATACCGACAGTGGCGATCCAGAAGTGAGTGGTCGCAAGTTTTTTGGAAAACAAATTGGTTTGGTACAAGCGCGGGATCAGCCAATAGATCATCCCAAACGACATGAAGCCGACCCAACCCAGCGCGCCGGCGTGGACGTGCGCAATATTCCAATCGGAGTAGTGCGACAACGCGTTGACCGTCTTGATCGACATCATCGGGCCTTCAAACGTCGACATGCCGTAGAAGGTGAGGCCGACGACAAAGAACTTGAGGACCGGTTCTTCGGCAACTTTGTTCCAAGCGCCACGCAACGTCAGCAAGCCATTGATCATCCCGCCCCACGACGGCACCCACAACATCACCGAGAACACCATGCCAAGCGTTGAGGCCCAGGCCGGCAACGACGTGTAGTGCAAGTGGTGAGGTCCCGCCCAAATGTACAAGAACACCAGCGACCAAAAGTGCACGATCGATAACCGATACGAAAACACCGGGCGGTCGGCAGCCTTAGGCAAGAAGTAATACATCAAGCCAAGGAATGGTGTGGTCAGCACAAAAGCCACGGCGTTGTGGCCGTACCACCACTGCATAAATGCATCTTGCACGCCGGCGTAAATCGAGTAGCTCTTGAACAAACTCACCGGCATGGAAAGGTTGTTGAAAATGTGCAGCACGGCAATGGTGATGATCGACGCGATGTAGAACCACAGCGCCACATAGAGATGTTTTTCCCGGCGATTGCGAATCATCCCGAAGAAGTTCACCGCAAACGTCACCCAGATCACGGCGATTGCAATATCAATCGGCCACTCGAGTTCGGCGTATTCTTTGCCTTGGGTAAACCCTAGCGGCAAGGTAATGGCCGCTGCCACGATGATGCCCTGCCAACCCCAAAAGTGAACGGCCGACAACACGTTGGACAACGGCCGAGCTTTAAGCAGGCGCTGACTTGAATAGTAGACGGCGGCAAAAATCGCGTTCGCTGCAAACGCAAAAATTACCGCATTGGTATGCAGCGGCCGGAGCCGCCCGAAGGTCAAATAAGGAGCCAAGTTCCATTCCGGCACTGCTAGCTGCAGCGCGATGATCAACCCGACCAGCATGCCAACGATGCCCCAAAGCACCGTGGCAAAAATGAACTTCCGAACAATCGCTTCATCGTACTCTATCTGCTCACGCTGCTGCATATGCGCTGTGTATGGCAAGTCGTGTGCCGTTTGGGAAGGTCGGGAAATGCTTCGTTTTGGTCCACATTGACGCAGTCCGTGCGTCCCAACGACAATGCATTTAATCTCTGCGCATATTCTGCGCGGTCATTTTTTGGGTTATCAACGCGTTTTTGCATCGCGGGTTGGGCCGGAGCCGCCAAACCCGTCAACATGACTGAGTCAAGATGATGATTTGCGCGCGCTAGCGCCCTATTAATTGGAGTTTAGAGCCAATCGAGGCCCCTGTAGCGCCTGCTTTGGTTTTCGCGCAAAATCTGCATGGCCGTAGCAACCCCATGGGCCGTGCCAACCCTACTTCGACAGTGGCATGCTCAGTGAAATTGGGTAATCGACGATGTCGGGCTCGGAGGTTGTCAGCGTCGCGGTTGCGAGCGCGTTTTTTAAACAATCCCGGACGGTGCTAGCAGCGTCGCCTTTAATATCGCCGACGGTGGGCGGTTCAACCGTGGTCACTGAAAGTTTCCCGGCCTTGATCGCCACAGTGAGATGCGCATCGATGCGCGCGGCAGCGCCACGCGCTTGACTAGGGATCGCTTCGGTACAAGCATTTATGCCGGGCCGCAACACCGCTGCAAGTTCGTTCGCAACATTGGCAGGCAACAAGCGTCCGCCTGGCGGGCGGATAATCGGCGTAGGATCCGTTGCTGCGGTTGGATTATCACGATGATCGTGAATCACCATGTCACCGCGCCGCACTTCGCGCACATCATCGTTTGCGCTGGGCACGGAGGTGTCCGCACCAACTGATTGCGCGCTGGTGACAGGGTGATCGGCACCAGGCACAATGGTCGGCGTTGGGCCCGGCGGTCGAACCGGCTTGCTCACCACGACCGATGGGCTCTCGCTCGGCCGGCCGAGTTGCCAAATTAACGCGCCGCCACCGGCGACAACCGCAACTGCGCCGAGCGCCAGCAATGCTTTACGATTCATACCTAACGCTAGCACACGACGGGCGGTGGTTCCGTCGCCACAACGATGCCAAGCTTTGGCGTGGTGATACGACGCACGATTTCAACATCACCAGCACGGATGGTATGAATAACCTCGCTGCTGTCGCGTAACCGCAGATTACCGTCGGCATCAATGCCCAGAGCGGTGCCCGCAATTGTGCCGGTACTTGCACCGGCGCGGACTTGCAAGCCTTGGGTCATGCGGTCATTCCAAGCGTCAACCACAACACTCATGCCAACTGCAACGTAGCGATCAACCCACAATTCAATCGCAGCTAACAAGACCGGCAAAAATTGTTCGCGCGTGATCGTGGCGCCTGCGGCACCGGTTGTACTCGGCAGCGCAGCGGCGATGGTGGTGGCAATGGTTGCGAGTTCCGGCGCTATCTCCGCCGACAAATTCACGCCAATACCAACGATCAACGACTCAAGCCGTTGGCCTTGGCTTTGCGCTTCCAACAGAATGCCTGCCACTTTGCGGTCACCAAGCAACACATCGTTGGGCCACTTGAGCTTGGCCGGGGCACCCACGCTGCGCACTGCATCACATACTGCGATACCGATTGCCAACGCCAGTGCCGGCGTTTGTGGCAACGCCAACGCTGGCCGTAACACGCACGACAAATACAGATTGCCACCCGGCGGCGAAGTCCAAACCCGTCCCAACCGACCGCGCCCACCGGTTTGGGTATCAGCGACGACAATCGTGCCATGAACCGCACCGGCACGCGCCAATCGCGCGGCTTCGTCGTTGGTAGAAACGCACTGGTCCAGCGCGATGCAAGGTTTACCCAGCCAGCTCATGATGGCCGAAAATCCAACCCAATGTCCACGCTCGGCGCTGAGTGGGTCAGCGCGCCAACTGAGATAAAATCGACCCCAGTACGAGCGTATTCGGCGATGCTAGCCAGCGTAATACCGCCTGAAACTTCCACTAAAACGTGCTTGGCATGGGCGCGGACAGTTGCAGTTTCAACCATCGCCACGCTCATGTTGTCGAGCAACACGACTTCGGCACCGGCGGCCAACGCTTCATCGAGTTCGGCCAAGTTGGTAACTTCGACTTCGATGCGCAGCGGATGCGGTGCAGTTTTTTTGGCGCGCTCAACCGCAGCACGAACCGAACCGCACGCCACGATGTGATTGTCTTTGATCAACACGCCCGAGCCAAGATCAAACCGATGATTGCCACAACCACCGGCGAGCACCGCAGCCTTTTCCAGCACGCGGAAGCCCGGCGTAGTTTTGCGGGTATCCACCACCCGGGCGTTGGTGCCAGCGACCGCGGCCGCGTAACGTTGCGCCATGCTGGCCACCCCGCTGAGCCGTTGCAAAAAATTAAGAGCGGTGCGTTCCGCCGACAAAACGCTGGCGGCAGGGCCCGTCGCGGTTAACAAAATCGCACCACGGTCGACGCGGTCGCCATCATTGGCTTGGCGTTCGACGACGATCTGCGGATCAACCAAGTGAAACACCGCGACCGCGATATCCATGCCGAATACCACAATCGAACCGCGCGCATTCATGTCAGCGATAACAGTCGGACCGTTGCTGCCAACGGTCACTTGCGACGTAACATCACCGCGCCCCAAGTCTTCGTCGAGCGCCAGCTCAATGAGCCGACGAACCGCTGGAATGGCAGCCAAGCCATACATACCGCCAGAACTCGAAGGAAGCGCCATAAGGCGGGACATTACACAAATCGGCTCAGCCGTCATTGCCTCATGCGCATTGTGGCCGAAAAAATGAGGATCCCCGGCTATGGCGCTACCAACGTTGCCAGTGTGGCGCTAGCGCAACGCTAGTAGGTTGACGGTGCCAGACAAATACGTTGATTAGCTGGCTGCCATCGTGGCGCCGGTTGGCACAGCGGTTGCTGTTATAGTTAAAATCCGCATGTCCTCACGCTTGATGTTCACCTGGCTGGCCAGTTTAGCTGCACTCGCAAGCGCGTCGCGCGCCACCGCACAACCCACCGC
>JAGPDK010000267.1 GCA_018057605.1 Kofleriaceae bacterium
AATCATCGGAATCGACCTCGGCACCACAAACTCTTGTGTCGCGATCATGGAGGGCAAAGAGCCCAAGGTAATCGCAAACGAAGAAGGCCACCGCCTGACCCCGTCAGTGGTTGCATTCGATGACAAGGGCGAAGTGCTCGTCGGGCAAATTGCTCGGCGTCAAGCCATCACCAATCCTGAAAACACCGTGTACTCGGCCAAGCGCTTTATTGGCCGCAAGTTCACCGACGGGCCAACCCAAGCGGAAGCCAAACGGGTGCCGTTCAAAGTTATGGCTGCACCCAATGGCGACTCGGCCATCGAAATCCGTGGCAAGCGTTACTCGCCACCGGAAATTGCGGCGCGCGTCTTGATGAAACTCAAAAAAGCGGCCGAAGAGTATTTAGGCGAGCCGGTGACCGAAGCGGTCATTACGGTGCCTGCGTACTTCAACGACTCGCAACGCCAAGCCACCAAAGATGCCGGCAAGATTGCCGGGCTTGAAGTCAAGCGCATCATCAACGAGCCAACCGCAGCAGCGCTCGCGTACGGTCTCGATAAGACCAAAGAACAACTCATCGCCGTGTTTGACATGGGCGGCGGTACGTTCGATGTCTCGGTGCTCGAAGTTGGCGACAAAGTGGTCGAAGTTATTTCGACCAACGGCGACACCCACCTCGGCGGCGATGACATTGACAACTTGCTCACCGACTGGTTGATGGAAGAGTTCAAAAAAGACTCGGGCATTGACGTGTCGAAAGACAAGATGGTGTTGCAGCGCCTCAAAGAAGCGTCTGAAAAAGCCAAGATCGAATTGTCGAGCGTGCAAGAAACCGAAATCAATCTGCCGTACATCACGGCTGATGCCACCGGTCCAAAACACTTGCTCAAGAAATTGTCGCGCGCCAAGTTTGAGCAAATGATCGAACCAATCGTCATGCGAGCGATGGAGCCTTGTAAAAAAGCCCTCGCTGATGCCGGCAAAAAAGTCTCCGACATCCACGAAGTGGTGTTGGTCGGCGGTTCGACGCGGATCCCAATGGTGCAAGCCAAGGTCAAAGAATTCTTTGGCCGTGAGCCAAACCGCAGCGTAAATGCCGACGAAGTTGTGGCGCTGGGTGCAGCTGTTCAAGGCGGCGTCTTGTCGGGCGATGTGAAAGATATTCTGTTGCTTGATGTCACGCCGCTGTCGTTGGCCATCGAAACCTACGGCAACGTTGCCACCGTGCTCATTCCTCGCAACACCACGATTCCGACCCGCAAGAGCGAAACGTTCTCGACGGCATCGGATAATCAGTCTTCGGTCGAAGTTCACGTCACCCAAGGTGAACGTGCGATGGCCAAAGACAACAAGACCCTCGGCAAGTTTAATCTCACGGGTATTCCGCCAGCGTCGCGTGGCGTGCCGCAAATTGAAGTCACCTTTGACATCGATGCCAACGGCATTCTAAATGTCACGGCGAAAGACAAAGCCACGGGGACCGAGAAGGCAATTCGTATCGAAGCGTCCAGCGGTTTGTCTGAGGCGGATATCAAACGCATGGTGGACGATGCCGCCAAGTTTGAAGCTGAAGACAAGACGCGCAAAGAAGCGATCGAAGCTCGCAACCAACTCGATTCGTTTATCTACAGCACGCGCAAGATGGTTTCCGAAAACGGTGCCAAGCTGGGCGACGCTGACAAACTGATGATCGAAGAAGAGCTCAAGAGCGCTGAAGCAACGCTGGAGCAAGAAAAAGAAGCCAGCTCGCCGGACAACTTGCGTGCGGCTTTCGAGAAGCTGCAAGCGTCGGCGCACAAACTGGCCGAAGTCATGTACAAACAAACCGGCGGTGACGCTGGTGGCGGCGATGCCGGCGGCGCTGACGCACCGGGGTCGGATGTAATCGACGCTGAATTCGAAGACAAAGCCTAGTTCATCGCAGCGGCGGTGTGAACGCGACGGCTCGGTGGTAACCCACTGGGCCGTTGGTCGTTTCGGTGTTGTGCGCGTAGTTGGCGGCGGCCACAGGTCGCCGTGTGGCGTCGACCGTACATCCTCGCGCGAGGTTACCGCGATGCTGGCACTGTGACGACCAGCGCGCGCGTCGGGTCTTCGGCATCGAGTGACATCACACGGTCGACACCAATGACGTTACATCCGCCAACCAGGTCGATTTCACCTTTCGCTGCCATCGCGGCGACTTCAACCAGCAAGTCGGGATGCGCATTGGTGACCGCGATGACGCTCGCTTCTTGTAACCATGCGGCCGCGAGTTGGGCCGCACCGCGTTCGATTTGCACGGTGAACTCTGCTTGTTCATCACTCGGCGCCCATACAGTTAGCTGTGCGCCGGGCGCAGCAGCGAGACTAAGGGCAGTGCTGATGGCCTCGGTCGAGGTAACGATCACGCGCCAAGCCCGCGTTGCTGAGCCTTCGGGTGCGCTGGCAATGAGGGCAGCGGTAACCTGGCGGCGAACATCGTCGGAAACTGCTCCAGTTTTGCCGCCCGCGGTGGCGACCCGACATACGATCGCGTGTTTGGCGCCTAACCAAGCGGTCCACGCGGATGCAGCGGCATCGGCGAGCACGACCGGCGTAATGCCTTTGGCCAATAGGATTTCCACCAAGAATCGAGTCACGGGGCTAGTGCCAAGCACGATGACAGGGTCACGTGACGCCACGTTGGATCGTGCGTACAGTGTGTAGGCCACTGCGGCGTCACCGGCGATTGCCGCTAGGGCCGGCCCTTCGAGTTTCATTTCGTCGTCGAGGGCCACGGTCCAGCGTGCTTGAGCGGTGACCCGCTCGGCCAGCGTGCCTCGGGTGGCTGCGCCTCGGTGGCTGGCACTCGGACAGGCTGCGGCCGAGCCGCGTCGGCAAACATCGCATTCGCCGCACGGATCGATTGCGCCGACCAGCACCCGCTTACCAAGGAGGCCCAAGGCTTGCTCACCAGCCGCAATCACGGTGCCCAGTGCGGCGACACCGGGTACAGCACCCCGTGAGTCGAGGTCGCTGCGCCGCAGTTGCGCTGCGGTAACCGCAATCACCACGTCGCCTTCATTGGGCGATGCCGCCGGCGACGGAATCGCGCGGCACGCAGCACCTTGAAACACCCACGCGCGACTCAACTGTTGCGTCCGTCGCGATCTGGGCCGCCCACCATCGTGAGCTCGCTGTCGCCAAAACCTTCCGAGTTGCCCCGGCGCGCGGACGGATCGGAATCCGCTGGGGCGGCGTCGGCTTCATCAGGTGCTTCGGCAAATTCCTCAACGGCTGGCGTGATTGGCGGCGCACCGCCAAACGACATTTCGAAGTCGGCTCCGTCTTCTTCAATGGCGTCTTCGGGCACCTCCGCGAACTCATTTAGATCAATCACGGGCCGCGGCGGTGGGATGGACGCCGCTTTCGTGCGCAGCGCCGGTGGGGCGGTAGCTCGATTGCGGCCGGCCGGTGGCGGTGCCTGCGCTGGCGCAGCGCCGCCTACCTGTTCCGGTTGGGTGACAAGCGGCGTGGATGCCGATTGACCATTGTTGAGCCGCCATTGGGCTAGGGCATTAACGAGATCGTTAAATTCGATCATGCGGCAGCGTATCACGACCGCAAGGCGAATCGGCGGTTGGGACCAGGGATTGGCTAAGTCCTTACTTGAGCGCCCCCATCAGCAGTGCCATTTCGTCGTTGATGCTGGCCGGGATGATGTAGCCCTCGGTGTTGTTGATCTGGGATATGTGTTCGGCCACATCTTCCACCGACGGACGGCTGCCTTTACCTGCGGCCCAACCTTGGCACAAACCCACGAACACTTTGGCATAGCGACCGCCGCCCACTGAAAAGATCTCGTGAGTATGGGCCGATGCTTCGCTTACCAGATAACAGGCCATCGGAGTTACTTGTTCTGGGTCAAGGTGGTTGGCTAACGGGCCCAACAATTGTTCGGTCATGCGGGTTCGAGCAATGGGCGCAATGACATTGGACTTGATATTGTTACGCGCACCTTCAACTGCGATCACATTGGATAATCCGACCAGGCCCATCTTGGCGGCGCCATAGTTGCTTTGGCCAAAGTTGCCAAATAAGCCCGCAGCCGACGACGTGAACAAAAACCGTCCGTAGTTTTTGTCTTTCATAATCTTGAAGGCGGGTTGCGACACATGAAACGCGCCGCGCAAATGCACGTCGAGCACGATGGTCAAATCGGCGGGTTCCAGTTTGGCAAACGATTTGTCGCGCAACACGCCAGCGTTGTTGATGACAATATCGACCGTGCCAAATGCGGAGACCGCTGCTGCAACGATCGCTGCGCCGCCTTCGGGGCTGGCTTCCGAGTCATAGTTGGCCACGGCGTCGCCACCTGCGGCTTTGATGAGCGCTACGGTTTGGTCGGCTGCACTCGCGGAGCCGCCAGCGCCGTCGACTGCGCCGCCGAGGTCGTTGACCACGACTTTGGCGCCACGGCTGGCGAGTTCAAGTGCATAGGTTTTACCGAGTCCGCCGCCGGCGCCGGTGATGATCGCAACCCGATTGTCGAAACGAATTTGGCTCATGTCGCTGCTCCTTAAAGTTGGCCTATGTTTGCGCGATCGAGCGTTGCGTTACCAGTGACAAACGGTGGCAAGGGCTGCATCCCGCGGCGGGCCTCAGGTGCGGCGCTGTGTAAGCGCCGCCGAAGGGCGTCGACGCCGAGACCGCGCAAGCCTTTGCGGCGTCCCCAATGATGCGCAAACGTGGTAGGACTCGCGAGCAATGGGCCAAGCCATCGTCGTCTATCGTTCCGCCATCATTCCGCCGGAGTTTCGCCATGGCTTTCCCGAACGCCACGGCGGTGTATCCGAAGGTTTGCGGGCCTCGCTCAATCTGGGATTCCGCTGGGGCGATAATGCAGCGCACGTTGAGGAGAACCGGCGGTTGTTGGCACTGCAAGAAGGTTATCCGCCGGCGGCGTTGCAAGTGACCAAGCACGTGCACGGCGTCAATGTCTGGACGGTTGGTGAGCCGTTGCCGGAACCACCCGAATTTGACGGCATGGTTTGTGATCATCCTGGCCCGGTGTTGGGTGCGTTCGCTGCCGATTGTATGCCGCTGGTGTTTGCCGACCCAATCGCCAAGGTCTGTGGTGCATGCCATGCTGGTTGGCGTGGCACCGTCGACGGCGTTGGGCAAAACGTCGTGAAACGCATGGTTGAGTTAGGTGCTAACGCAGCCAATATTCGCGTTGCGATGGGCCCATCGATTGGGCCTTGTTGTTTTGAAGTGGGCCCCGAAGTAGTCGAACAATTTCATCGCGCCTTCGGCGAAGTGCCGGGGATGGTAGTGCCAGGTGCCATGAAACCGCATGTCGATCTGCGCCGCGCCATGCGCCATGCCTTGCAACAAGTTGGCATAACAGCCGAGCATATCGACGACGCGCCGCCTTGTACTAAGTGCAATCCGGACCGCTTCTTTAGTTATCGGCGCGACGGGCTGGCCGGCGGTGTGCATATGGGTTTCATTGCGTTGCGTTAGTATCTCGCATCCGCTGACGCCGGCGAGTGCGGCGAGTGCGTCTCAGGTGCGACGAGCAAGCGATTGAAATTCCTGCCGGCGTAGAAAATTCCTGTATACAGGAATTTCACTGCATGATTTTCTGCCATGTTGGAATGTTTCACGTGATTGTCATAACCTTGCGTTGCTAATCGATCGCGCGATGCTGTAGTGGTGGATGTGTGGGTGGAATAAAGATTTTGGTTTCGGCTCGGCTCGGCTCGGCTCGGCTCGGCTCGGCTCGGCTCGGCTCGGCTCGGCTCGGCTCGGCTCGCGGCGACGCTAGCGCTTTTTAGCTTCATACATTGCAGTAGCACCGACGAGGATACCGGGGAACAAGCCCGGCGTCCGACGACAAGTGAGTGCAGCAAGCTACGCGAGCATGTCATTGACGCGCGGTATGCGGGTGACCGCAGTGCCGAAGCAACGGCCAATAAAACCGTGCTGCGCGATGCGCTCGGCGCGGCGTTCTTACATTCATGTCAACAAACGCTGACGTATGGCCAGGTGCGCTGCGCCATGGCCGCGAGTGATTCCGCCGGTATCGCCGGCTGTAGTAGCGCTGTTGGTGCGCAGTGAGTCGCAGCAGCGGTCTGGGCTTTTGCGCGGCAGCGTCGCAGCGTTGTTCACTGGTTATTGCGTTGGTTCGTCGGCAAGGGGTAACAGTATGAGTACATTCCAAAACTTTTCGCGCGCAGTCGACGCCGCTACGCCGCAACGCAGCCGTGCAATGCCACGCGCCGTACGCTTATTGGCCTTTGCTATGGCGGCCAGCGCAGCGATGCAAGGTAGTTACATCGCACCAGCGCATGCAGTGGCCAGCGGAATTACCGAATCGGCGGCACCGCTACTTGGCAGTACACCAGCCGCCAGCGCCGCCATGGCCGACGGCGATTCATCGGTGTCAGGCCAAACCGGTGCATTCAATTATAGCTACCCTATCGTTACACCACCGGGCCGCCAAGGCATGGCACCCAAGCTTGGCCTGAGCTACTCGTCGCAAGGTGCCATCTACGGCACGTTTGCCGCCGGCTGGAATTTAACGATTCCCGATATTCACGAAGACACCTCGCAGGGCCGGCTCGCAACGCATCATGGCGTTGTCGAATCGACCCAAGCGGACCCTAAAGCCGACGATCGGTTCACCAGCTCGATGGCTGGCGGCCGACCGTTCGTTAAGGTGACTGAACCGGCTGATGCGTCGGTGTATGGCACCTATCGCGCTCGAAGCGACAGCAGTTACACCCGTTACCAACGCATGATCCCCAGCGCTGCATTTCGTTGGCGCGCGCTGACCACCGACGGTAGCAGTCATGAATTTGGCGGTGCCAGTGCTAGCGCTTGCGCCTCAGTCATCAGCGAAGGCTACGCACCGCTGACCCGCAGCCTCGATCAATGGAACAATTCCATCACCTACAACTACGCCTGGGACACCGATACTGGCGAGTGCCGCATCGACACCATCACCTACGGCGCTAATGCCGCCGCCAGCCGACCAGATTTTGCGCGAGTCAAAGTTGAGTACAATCCGGTCAACTTCTGCAGCGGTAGCACATCCGCGCCGATCGGCGCTCATACCGATTGGCGCAGTGGCACCAAGATTGTAACTGGAGCGCGCAGTGTTATGCGGCTACTCGTTGAGTCGCGGCCGGGCGGTCTTGGCAACGCAGCGGTGCACACGCGCACCGTCACGTTCAATTACGATTTGCCTGGTTACAACACGGGCTTCTGCAACCAAGGCAGCACGCCATACCGAGCACTCCAGTCCATTCAAGAAACTGTCACGGGCACCGGCCTCACCGCCGTTACATTACCGCCGGTGACATTTGATTATGGTAGTGCATTGATCAATCGCACAAGCTCTACCGGCATCGGCGGTTCGTACGGCTATGGCGTCCACAAAAACAACCAACGCGCAGGCATGACTGCGATGTGGCTGGACTTTGATGGCGATGGCCGCTTGGATTGGCTTGAATCGTGGCCAACCCTCAATGCCAGCCAACAAGTGCTTAAATGCGGCGTGCGTTGGCGCTCGGGCGCGACCAATGTGTTAGCGACGTTCGAGTTACCCACGATTCCTTGGCTCAACGGCGTTGGCGCTGTTACCGACTGCGCGCTCAACTATCAGCGTTCGTTGATTGGCGATGCCGGTTCGGCGGAGACCTATCTCAACTATCGCTGGCTTGATATGAACGGCGATGGCCGCATGGATGTCGTCGCGACGTTGGAAACCATGAAGACCAACTTGCAGGGCAACGACGCCGCATTTTGGCCGGATCGCACTGCTGCAACCCAAACCTTGTTGGGCATG
>JAGPDK010000268.1 GCA_018057605.1 Kofleriaceae bacterium
CGCGTTGAGCACAACATCCGAAGGCAACCGCCAGGTGTCCTGCAAAAAACCAGCAACATAGCGGGTGCGAAAGCGCTGCTCGGTAGCACTTACATAACTACACGGCGTGGATAGATCGTTGGCATCACACGTGGTGCCCGGCCGCACATAGTACTCAGCGTCGACGTGGCTCGGAAACAGCGACCGAATGAACCGGTCGCCAGTAAAGCGATGCACATTAACGACACGCGAATCCTCAAACGTCACGCCGGTGCGCACGGTGTGCACGCCAAAACCATGTTCATAATCCAACGTGGCGCTGGGACGATCAGCGGTGGCATCGATAAGCCGGCCGGCCCCACCCGTGGCATACCATCCGGGAATCGGACAGTTTGGAATCGCTGGATACGGATCAGCGCCCGCGTCGCTGCAGGCCTGCAACAAGTCCGGCTCGACCAGCGCTGCCGGCAAATACGCATTAAGGCGTTGCGGTTCATCGGAGGCTGCCGCGTCGTGCGCGCTTTCCTCGCGTACGCTGCGATGCCATGCCGCTGTCAACTGCAAGCGGCCATGGGCAAACCGATGTTTCCAATGTGCGATAATATCGCCGGTCACAAACCAACGATCGACCGCTGCGGCGGCCGGCGAGGAGTTCGTGACGAAACGCGTATTGCGCGCAGCCGAGCCGACCAACGCAACATCAACTTCGTCGTGACGGCCAGTCCACCCCACCTGCAACAGCCCCGGCAAGAACAACGAATCGGTGTTCTGCCGCGACCGATACACGGTTTCGGTAACGTAGTTGGAATCAAACGTGGTCCCGTCCAAATCGGGCTCACCGTCAGCATTTTGATCAACCAGCCGTGCACCGGTACGCACCAAATCGCGTTGTTGCGCGGTCGCGGCGAGCCCCGCCAGGTACCACGTAGCACCGCCAAGCACCTTGCGGATTGGGCCATCGGCCACGGCGCCAACCGTGAGATTTTGCCGCGCGACGATCTTGCTGCGCATCAATGCATAACTGACGGGCACCAACGCTCGCTCGGTGCGGCTGGCCGCTACACCAAACAGCCCCCACGTCGACAGCCGATGGTGAGCCCCGGCCTTGCGCAAACTAACGTCAATCACACCGCCGGTGCTGGTTCGATCTGCTGCCGCGAAACCGCCGATTTGCACACTGAGTTGATCGAGAAACTGCAGCGGTAACGTGGTGGATGCGCCACCAGAGGAAATGTCGTCGATCGGCGCGCCGCCCAGGGTCCAGCGATTTTCCAAACCCGAAGCGCCGCCAATCACCAGCCCGGTGTCGTCACGACTAACCCCAAGGGCGAAACTCGCCAGCACATCATGGGTGAAATCTGCCGTCGGTAAACGCAGCAACTGTGCAGCACTGGCAGTCCAGCGCATCGCGGCCGGACTTTGCTCGGGCGGCGGCGTAACCGCCGGCAGCGTTGTTGCCGCAGACTCTTTTGCAGTGGCTGGAGTTGCCACCGAGCTTGGCGACGCCGGCTTCGCGCCTAATCCAAACAGCTGCCGAGGATCGTCAGCGCGCGCATTGCCTGCCGATGCCGCCGATGCCAGCGTTATCGTCGCCCCGGCCATCACCATTCGCCGACGCAGCTTGCTCAAACGCTCGTTCACTGGCGCAAAGGCTACCATTGCCAGGTGTCTCGTTGGGCCACGTGTCAGGTAAAACCTTAGGACTTGTAAATGAATTACTGACCCAATATTTGGGTCGAGCCACGTGAATGGCAAGGCGCGAGGAAGGCGCATACCCGTCGGTATGTGACTGACGAGCAACGCGGCCAGTCACGATGGATCGGCACAAAGAAGGGTCAGTAATTTATGCACAAGTCCTTAGGCCCCCGGCCGTAGCCAAGTGCCGCAACTGTGCGCCTACGCGCAGGTCTTTCGCCCGTTCAACACGTAGCTACCTCGGTAGGATTGGATCACTCGATGATCATTTCGCGGCACGAAAAGTGCAGCCACCGCGGGTGTGCCCAACGACCAAGTTTCGAAACCCGACTTTGGTCGTCAGCGTTAATGCATCCAAATCCTCGCCGATGTAAGCCGTCCCACTCGCCAACCAGAAACGTGCATGAAGAAGTCCAGTAAACACACCACGCCAACGTTGGCTGCGGCGGAAGCTGCGCCGGCGATCCCGTTACCTTCGAAACTAGCAAATTTCCCAATCGTTGGGGTAGGTGCTTCAGCTGGCGGCTTAGAAGCTTTTACGCAGCTACTCGCGGCGTTGCCGCTCGACATCGGAATGGCTTTTGTCTTGGTGCAGCACCTCGATCCGGATCATGACAGCCTGCTAGCCGAACTTTTGGCCCGCTCAAGTCGGCTGCCGGTTGAAGAAATTGCCAACAACACGGTCGTGGTGGTCAATCATATCTACGTCATTCCGCAAGACAGCACGCTGACCATCGCGGGTGGGATTCTGCAACTGTCACCGGTGCAGCAATCGCGCACGCCGCAGCGCTTGATCGATATCTTTTTTGAATCGTTGGCTCAAGATCAAACCCATTTTGCCGTCGGAGTGGTGCTGTCCGGCACCGCCACCGATGGCACCGTTGGTCTTGAAGCTATAAAAGCTGAAGGTGGAATTACGTTTGCCCAGGATGATTCGGCCAAACAAGTTTCAATGCCGCGCAACGCGTTCGCCGCTGGCTGCGTCGATTTGGTGTTGTCGCCGAGCGAAATCGCAAACGAGCTGGTTCGCATCGCAAAGCATCCGTTCATCGTTGGCCAATCGCTGCTGCGATCCGCGACTTCCGCCCAGCCCGCGACTTCCGCCCAGCCCGCGACTTCCGCCCAGCCCGCGAACCCGGACGCCCTTGCACCACCCAACGAAATTCCCGATCAAATCTTTGACCCCGAATACGGGACCATCTTAGCGCTGTTACGAAACCATTCGGGCGTCGATTTTTCGCTGTACAAACCGTCGACGATTCAACGCCGAATTGACCGACGCTTGGTGCTAAGCAAGCAGAAAACGTTGCACGACTACAACGACTTTTTGCACGGCAACGACCAAGAGCTGACGGCGCTCTATGGCGACGTGTTGATCAACGTGACCAGCTTTTTCCGCAACCCCGAAACCTTCGAGGTCCTCGGCCAACAGGTATTTCCTGAACTGCTCAAAGCCGGCGGCAAAGATTCACTGCGCTGCTGGATCGTTGGTTGTTCGTCGGGCCAAGAAGCCTACTCGATTGCGATAGCGTTTGTGGAGGCCGCCGAGCGCGCCGGGGTAGTGCGCAAACTTCAGATCTTCGCGACTGATCTCAATGATGCGATGCTCGATAAAGCGCGCCATGGCTGGTATCCCAGCAATCTGTTAGCCGACATGTCCGAGCAACGACGGCACCGGTTCTTCGTCGAAGCCGACGGTGGCTATCGAGTGAGCAAAGTGCTCCGCGATATGGTGCTTTTCGCCCACCAAAATCTCATCGGCGACCCACCCTTTTCGCGCGTCGACTTGATCAGCTGCCGCAACATGCTCATCTACTTGGAACCGAGCGCACAACGCATGGCCATGCCGACGTTTCACTACGCACTAAAGCCAGGCGGATTTCTACTGCTCGGTGCGTCAGAGTCGATCGGTGGGTTCACCGATCTGTTTCACGCCATCGACAGCAAACACAAGATCTATTCAAAAAAGCCGGCACGCATTGTTATGCCGCTGAGCACTGTTCGCAAACAGCGCGGCGAAGAACCGCCGGTGTTCCGCAGCCCGGCGGCGCCGGCCCATGTCGCCGGAGTTGGCGTACTAGATGCGATGCATGGTGAGTTGCATGCGCAGCGTGAAGCAGATCGGGTTACGGTTTCGCTGTTTGCGCCACCGGGCGTGTTGATCAATGCGGAACTCGAAGTAGTGCAATTCCGAGGTAACACCGGCTCGTTCCTTGAGCCTGCTAGCGGCCGAGCCACGTTTGAGCTACTCAAAATGGTGCGCGAAGGCATGCTGCTGCCGCTGCGTAACGCGCTTGACCTTGCCAAAAAAGACCATCGGACCGTGCGCAAGGAAAACATCCGCATCAAGCGCGATGCGGTGCACTATTTGGTGAGCTTGGAAGTCATTCCGCTCAAGAATTTACAAGAACAGTTCTTTTTGGTCGTATTCGAAGAAACGACCACGGTGCCAGCCCCGGTCGCCACGCCGAGTGACGCCGATACCGTCGCACAGGTGGACCTCCGCGATCAACGCAAGCGCATTGCCGATCTTGAAACCGAGCTGGCGGAAACGCGCGATTACCTGCGATCCATGAACGAGCAAGTGCAAATTGCCAATGAGCAATTTCAGGCGGCCAACGAAGAGGTGCAGTCGACCAACGAAGAACTGCAAAGCAGCAATGAAGAGTTAGAAACTTCAAAAGAAGAGCTCGAATCAACCAATGAAGAATTGACCACTGTCAACGACGAGCTTTCGCATCGAAATCAAGAGCTCAATCGGCTGAACAACGACTTGGTAAATCTTCAAGCTGCGGCCAACATCGGCATCATCTTGTTGAGTGCCGATCTCAAGATCCGGCGGTTTAGCCCGCACGCCGAAAAACTATTTAACCTGCTAGCCGCTGACATAGGCCGACCGATAAGCCATATCCGTCATAATCTCGACGACAGTGCGGCCGCACCGCTAGATTTGGTGGCGATCTGCGCCGAGGTGGTGGCGACGTTGCACGAGCAAGAATGCGAGGTCCGTAAAAAAGGCGACCGTTGGTACTCGTTGCGCGTACGGCCCTACATGACCGTCGAGCATAAGGCAGATGGCGCGGTGATAGTCATGATGGACATCGATACGCTCAAACGCAGCGAGCAAACTGTGCTCGAAAGCGAGGCGGCGTTGTCGATTGTCGATCGTCAAAAAAACGAATTTCTCGCCATGTTGGGTCACGAGCTGCGCAACCCGTTGGCCGCGCTCAACCACGGGCTTGACTTGTCGGGCATCGTTACCGACGCCAGCCCACGACGTGAGGAACTGCGCCGGATGATGGTGCGGCAAACCAACCGCATTGGTTCATTACTCGATCTGTTGCTCGACATCGGTCGAGTGATTTCCGGCAAGATTGAACTGGCCAACGGCTTGGTAGATCTGGCGGATGTTGCGCGGGCAGCAGTGGAAAGCGTTGGACCGCTGATTGAAACCCACCAAAACAACCTGTCGCTTGCCCTGCCCAGCCCTAAGGATGTGCTGGTATTGGGCGACGCCGATCGCCTCACCCAGGTCATCGAAAACCTGTTGAGCAATGCCGCAAAGTATACCGACCGAGGTGGCCAGATCTCACTTGGGGTTGACGTGGTTGAGGACAAAGCCCGCATCACGGTTCGCGACAATGGCATTGGCATGAGCGCAGATTTACTGCCGCACATTTTTGATTTGTTTACCCAAGCACCGCGGACGCTTGAGCGTGCCAAAGGTGGCCTCGGCATGGGCCTCACGATGGTGAAGACACTCACTGAAATGCACGGTGGACATGTCACTGCAACCAGTAACGGCCTCGGTCACGGCAGCGAATTTGTGGTCACGCTGCCACGGCTAGTCGAGCGCACCACGCAGAGCGCGACGGCGGAGCCCAAGGTGATCAGCCCACCCAAGGGTCGGGTACGACGGATCTTGCTGGTCGACGACGAAGTCGAAATGGCCGACATGTTTGGCGAGTTACTGAACCTGCGTGGCCATCAAACCATGGTGGTCAACACCGGGCGCGCTGCACTCGATGTAATCGAGAGCTATCAGCCCGACGTGGTGTTGCTTGATCTGGGCTTGCCAGTCATGGATGGCTATGAGGTCGCTCGGCGAATCCGGGCCGAACATGCGGGTCGCGAAATCCTGATCATCGCGATTACCGGTTATCAAAATGATCCGCCACGACTCAAGGCGGCCGGCTTTGACCATCACTTTACCAAACCTGCCAACCTCGACAAATTGTTGGCACTACTGGAATTACCCGACGTCGCAAATTGAGACCTCGCACGTTCACCGGCACAAAAGTTACCATTGCCAGGTAACTTGTTGGGCCACATGTCGTCTAACTCCGCAGTGCTTACCGCTGGCCTTGCCCCTGCCCTGCGCGTCGCTGCGGCTAACTCAGCGTCCATCGCCACCCGTGGTGATTACGTACTGTATTGGATGATCAGCGCGCGGCGCACCCAATCAAATTTTGCCCTCGAACATGCGATCGCGCGTGCGGTTGACCTTGGCAAACCCTTGCTGGTGCTCGAAGCCTTGCGGGTCGGCTACCCGTGGGCCAACGATCGCCATCATAGTTTTGTACTCGCTGGTATGGCCGAAAATGCTGCATCGTTTGGCCGCGCCAACATTACGTACCTGCCTTACATTGAACCCACTGCGGGCGCAGGCACGGGGCTGTTTGCAGCGCTCGCTGCGACTGCGGCCTTGGTTGTCGTCGACGAATTCCCAAGTTTCTTTTTGCCGCGCATGGTGGCAGCTGCAGCGGCACGGGTCGCGGTGCGGGTTGAAACCGTTGACAGCAACGGCATCTTGCCGCTGCGTGCCACCGACAAGGCTTATTCGACAGCGGCTGCGTTCCGGCGCAATTGGCAAAAAATCATTCACCCGCATTTGCTGCAATTCCCCGTCGCTGAGCCGTTGCAAACATCGGCCATCAAACGCGTGGGCAATGCCCAAGTACCAGCCACCGTCAGCAAACGCTGGCCGATGGCAACCCCCACGATGCTCGCGGCGATTGCGCGCACCGTGGCGCACTTGCCGATCGACCACAGCGTCGGCCCGGCAGTGTTTGCTGGCGGTGCGGCCGTAGCCCATGCCACCCTCGACGAATTCATCGAGCATCGCATCGATCGTTACGGCGAGCGCAGCCAACCGGAACAGAATGTAGCCAGCGGCTTGTCGCCGTATTTACACTTTGGCCACATTAGCCCGCATCAAGTCATTGCAGCGGTGTGGCAACGTAGCGCGTGGGATCCGTCCCGCGTCGCAGGTGCCAAAGCCACGGGTAGCCGTGAAGGTTGGTGGGGCTTGCCGCCGGCCGCGGAATCGTTCATGGACCAAATCGTAACCTGGCGCGAACTGGGCTATGGCTTTTGTTTTCATCGCGCCGACTACGATCAATATGAATCACTGCCGCCGTGGGCCCGTAAAAGTCTCGATGAACACGCGAGTGATCGCCGCGTGCACACCTACACCGATGCCGAGTTCGAGACTGGGGCCACCCACGATCCGTTATGGAACGCAGCGCAAAACCAACTGGTGCGCGAAGGCCGCATGCACAATTATTTGCGCATGTTGTGGGGCAAAAAAATCCTCGAATGGACGCCATCGCCACAGCGCGCCTTGGCCGTCATGATCGAACTCAACAATAAATACGCCGTCGACGGCCGCAATCCCAATTCGTACAGCGGCATCTTTTGGACCTTGGGCCGCTTCGACCGGCCGTGGGCGCCGCAGCGCCAAGTTTTTGGCTGTATTCGCTATATGTCGTCGGACAACACCGCGAAAAAATTCAAAGTCAAAAACTACGTGGCGATGTACGGCACGCCGGCTCGTCAAACTGCCTTGCCGCTGTGAGCGCGCCGCGCGGTTCAACTTACCGTGGCACAAGTCTCGGTAGTCGAGGGCTGCCCGCGGTGGTCAAGCGGCTACTGTGGCGCAAGTGTGCCAAACACTTCGATCAAGCTGGCACCGGTTTTGATGTGCGAATCATTCGAAATGACCTAACGCAAGCCTGGCTGCCACAGGGTACGCGCAGCGGTGGCGTTCGGCGCTTTGGACCGTTTCGGATAACCACGCATGGCGGCCGCGTTAAGC
>JAGPDK010000269.1 GCA_018057605.1 Kofleriaceae bacterium
TGCCTGATGCCGCGGGGCCGATGATGCCAAGGCGACGGCCCGGTCGCGCCGCGAGCGTTACATTGCGTAGCACTTCGCGCGCGCCAAAAGCTTTGGTCACACCGCGAAGCTCGGTGCTGACGATCACGGACATGGTCCCACTTCGGCCGCGCGTTTGAGGTGTTTTGAATCGGGAAATTCGCGTTGCAAACGTGCCCAAGCGGCACAGCCGCGGCGTCGCAGGTTGCGGTCGGCATTGTTGTGCAGGGTTATTGCAACTTCAAACAACGCGTCGTCACGCAGTGGCGAGGCCGGGTAATCGTCGAGCAATTGCGCGAATGCATCAGCGGCGTTGACGCCTTGATGCAAATCGTCGCGCAATACGCGGCCCAACTCGAGTTGGGCATTGTCGAGCCAAACCGAAAAATACGACCCTGTGCCAAAGGCAACTTCGCGGGTGCGCAGCAGGCCGCGCAATCGCGTTGCCGCGCCGGTGCCATCGCCGAGCTGGCGTGACAAACGTGCGGCATGCCAGCGTGCATCGTCGCGCATACCGCTGGTAGGATGATCCAAATAAATGCGGTCGTAGTGGCTGCGTGCCAAGGTTGGATCGTGGCGTTCATGCTCAGCAATATCGGCGAGCGCCCACAAAATATTGTCAGCGATATCGGTTTCGCTCAGCGAAGTGAGCAGCTCGGTAAGCTGTACGGCCAGTTGTTCAACATTGCGAACCCGGGCATCGCGAACCAATGTGGCCACTACATCGCCAGCGGTTGGTTCATTGGGGAGCACGGTGATTACGCGCCACCACGCGTCATAGGCGGCAGTGGCGTCGCCGCGTTCAAGCAAGAGCGCGCCCACGCGATATCCAGCGCGGGCCCACATCGCAGCATCGGGTTCGCCAACCGGTGCAACCTCAGCCGCAGCGCCGGGATTGTTGGCGGCTGGCATCGCTAGGATTTTTTGGTACGCCGCAATCGCTGCATCGCGCTTGCCATCTTGGTCCAGCAGTTCGGCTTCGCCAAGCGCGGCCTGCACGCATGCAATATCGCGCCGGCGCTTCGGGTGTAGTTGTTGACATGTGACTTGCGCTGCACGGTATGCAGCGACAGCTTGATCATGTTGACCGTTGCGCTCGGCGGTTTGCGCAACTTGAAGTTCGCGCAACGTCGCTGGTGCCGAACATGCTGCACATATCAACCCGACAAGGTGCGCGAACGTGCCGCGCGTGAGCGCCGTGGCCATGGTGGTCTATCCTGCCACAACCTGGGGGGGTAATTGCGGCGCTTGAGCAAGCACGTCAAGCAAACATGTGACGGCGTACTCAATGTGGGCCGGTCCGACGTCGAGGTGGGTCAACGCCCGAATTCGCCGATCGTGAATTTTGCCCAACAGCACCCCGTACTTTTTGGCGCCAGTGAGTACTGTGGTGGCGTCAATATCATGCAAGTCGATCATCACGGCATTGGTCATGACCGCAGTTTGGTCGATGGTGACGCGGCTAGATTTGGCGACGCCGGCAGCCAACAGCTTGGCCAACTCGTGGTCCTGGTGTAAGCGCGCGCGATGATGATGCAAAGCATGCAACGCGCCGGCGGCAAGAATCCCGACTTGGCGCATGCCGCCACCGTACATCTTGCGAAATCGCACGCAACGTTTGATGAGTTCATGCGAGCCGGCCAACACCGAGCCGGCGGGCGCACCGAGGCCTTTGGAAAAACAAACGCTTATCGTATCGAAACCCGCGGCCAATTCACCTTCGGGTAGCCCCAGCGCGACGGCTGCGTTCCACAACCGCGCACCGTCGAGGTGACGGGCCATGCCAAGTTGTTTGGCGGTCGCCACCACATCGCGCAAATTGGCCATGTCCCACACCACGCCGCCAGCCATCGTATGCGTGTTTTCAACGGCAAGAACTTTGCTTGGTGCAACGAAGGGGTCTTGGGGCTTAAACGCGGCGCGCACCGCAGCGCTTGTGAACCGGCCGTCGCCGGGTAATTCGGTGGTTTGCACACCGGCGAGGGCGGCCAGTGCACCTGATTCAAAACGCCAACAATGTGCGTCTTTGCCGATCAGTACCTCATCGCCAGGCGTGGTGTGGGCACGCAGCGCAATTTGGTTGGCCATGACGCCAGTAGGCGTCCACAGCGCATCTTGAGTGCCCAGCAACGTCGCCACTTCGCGTTGTAATTGCAGCACCGTGGGATCTTCGCCGTATACGTCATCGCCGACCTCGGCGTTGGCCATGGCCTGGCGCATGGCCGCGGTAGGCCGGGTTACGGTGTCGGAGCGTAGGTCGACTTGCATCGTGGCGTACCTTACACCGTAACTTGTTCACGGAAACCGGCTTCAGATGTTCAATCACGGCTCGAGACCAGTTACCATTTTGGCGTTATGGCCGGCACCTTGCCACCCAAGCCCCCGCCGCCGCTACCACCGGCCCAAGGCCGCCGTGCGGCCAGTGCGCCAGCGGGCCAGCCCCCGACCCGACCATCGGGGCGTTTCGAGGCTGACCCCGCCGCCGTCCACGGTGGGGTGCGCGGGGTGCGTTCGGTGATGGTCGGGCGCACGGCACAACTCGCCACCTTGCACGATGCGGTTGCGCAAGCAACTGACTTCGCGGCACCGCAATTAGTCACAATTTGTGGCAATCAAGGCACTGGTAAAAGTCGCTTGATTGCCGAATTGGTGTTGGCACTGCGTGATCGTGCCGGCGTTGCCGTCCGCAGTTTTCATGGCCGCGCTCGCAAAGTGGAGCGCGCCAGCGATCGCGGTGTGGCCGTGGCAAGCCTGCTGCGCGATCGCTTTGGGTTGACCGACGATGTTGTTAGGAACCGTGAACGCTTCACTGCGGTTATCAGCGATGTGGTTGGGGTTGAGCAGGTCGGGGAGATGAGTTACTTGCTTGGCGGCTTGGTCGGGCTCGACTTTCCGCCAAGTTCATTTCTGCGAGTGATTACCGAACACCCTCGACAGAAGGCTGATTTGGTAAAAACCGCGCTGATTCGATTCTTTGAACTCGATGCGCAACGCGGCCCGCTGTTGCTGATTCTCGACGACATGCACGTCGCCGATGATGAAACGTTACAACTTGTCACCGCCATCGCGTCGGGCTTGGTTGGGTCGCCGGTTGTGTTATTGGTGGCGGCGCGACCCGAACTTATGGTGCGCAGCACGGCGTGGCGAAGCTCCGATCTCGAAATCGATCACGTGCGGATTGAATTGCGTAACCTTGAACCCGACGACGCCGAGACCCTATTTCGCAACTTGCTGTCGCGCTGCGGCGTGATTCCTGACGACATCGCGGCCGAGGCCGTGGAAAAAACCGGTGGCAATCCACTGTTCATTGAACAACTGGTGCGCTTACTTCACGACAACGGCGCCATCGATTCGCGTGGTCCGGTGTGGCGGCTTGATGCTGATCGCTTGGCTGATACCGAGTTGCCGATTTCGATTGAAGAAGCTATTGAATCGCGCGTCGCCGCACTTGAAGGCGAAGAACGCGACTTGCTTGAACGGGCGGCGGTTTTTGGTAATGTATTTTGGCTATCAGCGGTAATCGCGATGAGTCGGAGCTTGGGCGACGGCCCTAAACTACGACCTTTGGAATTTGAATGGGAGGGCGGTGAACCGGTGCGGCGCCGGCTCTCTGATCTGGTTGCCATACTCGCGGAACGCGACTATTTGTTGCCGCTGGATCAAGACGATTCAAGTATCGCGGGCGATACCGAGATTGTTTTTAAACACAATTTGGAGCGCGAGTTAATTATTCGCACCACCGAGCCGAAACGGCTGGCGACGCTGCACCTCGCGGCAGCGCAGTGGTTGGAAGCCAAGACAACTGGTAAGACCGACGAACAGCTTGAATTCCTCGCCGGCCTCTATGAACGCGGGAGTGAGCCGCGGCGCGCCGCGCAATGTTATATCGCGGCCGCCGATCGCGCCCGGTCGCGATATTCGCCAACGGAAGCGCGCCCACTGTATGAGCGGGCGCTGGTGATGCTCGGCGCGAATGAAGCGCCGTTACGGCTCGACGTCTTGCACAATCTGGGTGACGTGCTTGAACAGGATGGCCGTAGTGACGATGCGATGCAGCGCTTTGGCGAAATGCTCGAACTAGCCTGGCTCTTCGATAATTTGGGGAAAGCTGGCGCTGCGTATGCCCGCTTGGGACGCGGCTGGCGACGGCTTGGGCGCTACGATTACGCCATGGAGCATTTGCGTCGTGCCCAAGAACTTTTTGGGTCAGCGCGCGATGATCGCGGTGTCGGGGCGGCACTCGATGACATGGGGCAGGTGCACTGGATGCGTGGGGCCTACGGCCAGGCATTGGATTATCATCGCCAAGCGCTGACGATTCGTCGTGCCCTTGGCGATCGCCGCTCGATTGCGTTGTCGTTGGCGAATATCGGTCGAGTCCACAACGACTCGGGCAATTTTAAAGCTGCGATCGCCCAGTTTCGCGAAGCGCTCGATTTGCGCCGCGAGATTGGCGATATGGTCGGCGTGGTGCAATCGCTCGGTGATCTCGCAGGCGTGCATGTTGCCGATGGTCAGGCACGCTTGGCGGCAGATCTCCTGGGCGAGGCCCGTACGCTAGCCAAAGAAACCGGCGACAAATTGGCCCTTGCCGAAGTCCTGTCTCGATCTGGTGAAGCTCAAGCATTGCTCAACGCAAGCGAGCTAGCTGTCGCCGATTTACTTGAGGCCCGCCACGCAGCCGCAAGCCTTGGTGATCGCATGTTGCTAGCGTTAACGCATGGTCGGTTGGCAATGGCGTATTTGGCGCGCGGGGCCAACCAGCCGGCCGAAATTGAAGCGGAAGCCGCCATCACGGTAAGTGAAGCCGCCGGGCTCAGAGTGCAGGTAGGGTGGGGCCACCGAATTTTAGCCGAGGTATATGCCGCGCAGGGCCAGGTGCCTCGCGCCGACGAGAACTTTCGAAAATCCATCGACGTGTTGGTAGTTGTTCGTCACGAATTGGAGTTGGCGCGCGCCTATCGTAGCTTCGGCGCGCTCAAGCACGCCAGTGGCTTAGCGGCCGAGGGGCAAAAACTTGTCGGCAAAGCGGATGAAATCTTTGCGCGGCTGCGCGGCGCTGCGGTCACCGAATAACAATGCAAGCCGCCCAGCTCTCCGATACGCACATGCACGCCCTCGCTGCGGCCGTGCCGTCCGCCGTGCATGAAGTCTGTGCGACGTTGGCGCGCGCCGGGCACGCTGCGGTTTCGGTTGGCGGTGCGGTCCGCGATGTATTGCTCGGCCGGACGCCGGGCGATTGGGATGTGGCAACCAGTGCATTGCCGGAGCAAGTGGTTGCGTTGTTTCGGCGCACCATCCCGACTGGCATGGCGCACGGTACTGTGACGGTATTGTTAGGCAAGGGCGCCGCTAACGCCATCGAAGTTACGACGTTTCGAGGGGAAGGCCAGTACACCGATGCCCGCCGCCCCGACTCGGTAACGTTTGGCGTGCCGCTGCGCGAAGACTTGGCCCGCCGTGATTTGGTCGTCAATGCGATCGCCTACGATCCGATTGCGGCCGCAGTTTTTGATCCGTTCGACGGCATCGGCGATATCGCTCGGCAGCAGATTCGCGCCGTCGGTGATCCGATTGCGCGTTTCACCGAAGACGGATTACGCATCGTGCGCGCAGTGCGATTTGCGGCCGCCTTAGGGTTCACCATCACCGACGCAACCTTGGCTGCGTTGCGCATCGCCTTGCCGTCGTTGGCAAAGATTGCCCGCGAGCGGGTCTGCGTCGAAATTACCAAATTGTTGGCCGCGCCGTTGCCTTCATTGGGGCTACGGCCCGCGCTCGACTATGGCATTATAGAATCGATTGCGCCCGAAATCGCGGTTGCGCTTGCGTCGCCAGGTGCTGCCGAGGCGTGGCTTGCCCACGTCGACGGATGCAGCGGCGATGCCCGCCTGGCGGCGTGGGTGCTACCAGCGGCCGCAACCGGGGGCGCCGGCATGGTCGATGATCTGCTGCGTCGGCTAACGTTTCGCAACGCGGATCGCGAACGCGCGGTGGCGCTCATTGTCGCTACTCAAACCATGCGTAGCACCGCACCCGATGCACCGGTGGTCCGCCGCACCCTGGCTCGGTTAGGGCGCGCGCATGTTGCCGAGGCAATCGTGCTGTGGCGTGGCGATGCGAGCCCGCAGGCCCAGGTCTGGCGCGTCGCGGCCGAACGTATTGTTAGCGCGGGTGATGCGCTGCTCGTTAATGAATTGGCGATAGGTGGACGTGATTTGATGCGTGATTTAGGGCTACCTGGAGGACCGATGATAGGTCGCGTGTTGGACCATCTGTTGGCGGCAGTGCACGACGACCCAACGCTAAACCAACGAGCATCATTGTTGGCGATTGCGCAACGCGCCATCGTCGACGGGTTGTGACCGTGGCTAGCTGGCCGCGGGGATCGGGCAACGCGCGCAACTGGTTACAAGTTCGCTTAGAAGCCTGCGAAGAGTGACTGCATCGTGATGTCGAGCGCGTTGGCGACCTTATACAAGGTAGATACCGAACAGGCCGATTCGGCGCGTTCAACCTGCGACAAGAGTGAGATTGATAGATTGGTGCGCCGGGCAAGTTGTCGGAGCGTGAGGCCTTTGGTGCGGCGCAATTCTCGGACGATCTGTCCAATCTGATTGATCAGCTCGTCTTCGCGGCTGTGCAAAAGGCCTTTACGCCGTGCGACGCGCGCTACCGCCTCGCGAAATTCGGCGGCGACAAATGGCTTTTGAATGTATGCCGCGATTTCGTGTTGAATCGAGCTGGTTGCGGTTTCCAGCGACGGAAAACCAGTTAGGACGATTACCGCGATATCGGAATCTACGGCACGCACTTGCGCGAGCAGTTCGAGGCCTGACAGCTTGGGCATCATCAAGTCGAGTACCAGTAAGTGAAACACTTCTTCGCGCAGCCGCTCGATTGCTGCCGAAGGATCGCCGAGCGTTTCGACCCGGTACCCTTCGGCTTGTAAAAAGTCTTGGAGGTATTCGCGGATATCGAGATCGTCATCGACAACCAGGACCGAAAGACCACTAGCTGCTCGCCATTCTTCTTTGCTATGCAACGCCGCCGACACCCTGGCACTGTATCACCGGTTTTGCGCTTAGGGTGCTTGCAACAACGATTGCCGATCGGGGATGCGCAGAACGCGGACTGCGCGACGAGGTAGTTTTTACAAGGATGCGACGTGCGCTCTGCTAGCGACGGCGCCAGATCGGCAAGGCGATGGTGAGCCCGGCTTCGATCGTGATCCCTGCGTCGCGGCCACCCGTCCACCCCACCGTCATGAACGGGACGACGCCAGCGTGTGCCCACATACCGACGACGATACCTGGCGCCGGCTGCGATAAAGGTGACAGTTCGAGGGTGGCACCGGCGGTTAGGCCAGCCATCACATTGCCTAGCCGCCGGGTCCCGGCGAGCGCTGTGAAACTCACCCGCGTGCGGTCTTGAACTGCCAGCTTCGAGACCCCAGCGCTGAGCCCATAGGCTGCCAGCGCTTGCCGCTCGCGTACGTTGACAACCGCGAGTTCCACCCCAACATTGGAATCCCACGACTCGCGAAAAATTGCGCTTAGGCGCGGGCCAACCCACACGTACGATCCGTCCAAATCGTCGGTATCGGGCAGCTGGTTCGGCCCGACGGTCCGCGCTGGGGCAGGGACGCCAAGCGGCTGCGCGCCTACCAGGCTGGGCGCCATCATCAAGCCGGATGCCACAAATCGAATCATCGCCGAACTGAGCGATCTACCGGTGCA
>JAGPDK010000270.1 GCA_018057605.1 Kofleriaceae bacterium
CGGTGTAGGCTTTGACCACCGCGTCTTCAGCAAATCCGCCGCAGATGGTGGCGGTTTGCGCCATACTATCGAGCACCGCCATCGGTTCGGCGTCGATCGAAACCATCCACGGGCCGCCCGAGCGCAAGTAATCGAACACCGGGGCCTTTTTTTCCTTGGGCACACGATCGCCAGCGTACAAGCGGGCCAACCAGGCTTCGCTGTCCGGCATTTTGCCACCAGCCGGTTTATGAATCGACATCGGACGTGGATTGTCGACGAGATTGCGCAGCGATTCGCAGGCTTCTTCGCCTTGGTGCTGCGCTTCCAAGCGATCGAGATCAGGTGGCGGTAAAAAAGCCGCAAGCTGCGCATGAGGCGTGACCGCACCCAGTACATTTTCCAACACCGCCACCGGCGAAACCACATTGCGATGCGCCCACGCCCCTGCCGGCCGATAATTGCCGCTCTTACCGACGCCGCCAAACGGCAATTTGGGTGATGCCAAATTGGTGGAACGATTGCGATTTAAAATCCCAGATTGAGTTGCTCGCGCAAAAGCTTCAAACCGTGCCGACGACGCAGTGAACACGGCGTTGGCAAAACCATATGGACTTTGTTGCACAATAGCGATGGCTTCTTCGTCGGAATCCACCACTTCGACGCAAAGATCCGGTCCGAAAACTTCAATATCGGTGTAGCCCGCGATGTGATGCACACCGGCCGGCAACCGATGTAACGATGCCGTGCGAAAGCACCCACCAGGCAACCGTTCGCCAGCAACCACCGCTTCAGCACCACCAGCTTTGGCAGCGGCTAATGCGGTTTCAAACTTGGCCACCGCGGCTTGGTTGGCCATCGGGCCAGCAAAAACTGAAGCATCGTCGGGCTGGCCAAACCGCAGCGATGCAACCACCTTTTTCATCGCGGCAATAAAACGGTCGGCGATCTTTTTATGTACCAAAACCCGATCAGTGCCAGTACAGCGCTGGCCAGCCGACAAATAGCCGCCGACCACCACTTCATGGACCGCTTGGCGCAACGAACAATCGTCGAGCACCACGCACATATTTTTACCACCCATTTCAAGCGCCACTAACAGCTCGGGCCGATCAAGTGCGGCTTCGAGAATGCGCCGACCGACCGGCCAAGATCCGGTGAAGCACAGGCCGCGCACCGCAGGTTCGGCAAGCAAGGCCGCCCCAACTGCGCCAGTCCCGAGTACTACGTTGAACACACCTGGCGGCAGCCCCGCGGCGTGGGCGGCCTCAGCGTAGCGCTGCCCACATAGTGGCGAAATATCCGAAGGTTTGATCACCACCGTATTGCCGCCCAGCAAGGCCGGAATTACGTGGGCATGGCACAGATGCAACGGGAAGTTGAATGGGCCAATAACCGCAACGACCCCGAGGGCAGCATAGCGCAAGTGTTCACCTGGCGCGACTTCGCCAGGTTTAAGATCGGCCGCCATCGCGGCTTTGACCAAATCAAAACGATTGAGCAGCGTGGTAATTTCAACATTTGCCTCGCTGCGGAGCTTGCCGGTCTCAAGCACAATCGCCTCGACTAACCTATCTCGGTGGAATGCCAGTTGGGTCTTAAATTTCTCAAGCTGGACAAATCGCTGCGCCATGGACAGTGCAGCCCACGCGGGTTGCGCCGCCGCCGCCGCCGCGACAGCCGGTATTACCGCTTCGGCGCTAACCATGGTTTCGAACACCACCGCCGAATCAGCCGCAGGATTAAACGATTGCAGGGGCTGCGCCGAAGGTCCGGTGGGGACAACAAAGGCACCGTTAATGTAGTTACCGAGGGCTTGCACAAGTGGCAGTAGACCGCCGCAATCGGCTCGGGTCAAGTTGCCAACGCAGCTAGGCACGTTGGCTTTAACCCCACGGTTTCAATCGCTTACATAAGAGTGGCAATTCCGGATAGGAGATCGTTCAGATTGCCAGCGCGACGCGAATTCGTGTTACCCATGGCAGGGTCATGCCGTTTTTGGTGTTCGTTGCCGGCCCGATTGCAGGTCGCCGCTACAAGCTCGGCGAGGGCGAGTATGTGATCGGCCGACGATCGGACTGCCAAATCTTCGTGCCCGACATGCGCGTCTCACGCCAGCATGCGCGCGTATTTTTGCAAGATGGCAAATGGTTGGTCGAGGACTTAGGTTCCAACAACGGCACGTTCATCAACGGCACCAAAGTCCAACAAGCGTTGCTGCGCCACGACGACGAATTACTCATTGCAAACAACCGCATCAAAGTTGAAATGGTCGACCTGCCAACCGGCAACGATCGCCGGCCGACCGAAGCCCACGTAACGTTGGTTGACGTCATGTCGACTGCGGTCATCAAGAGCCGCGAAGATAGTGCGTCGAATCGGTTACCATCGGTTTCATCGGCGGGGTTGAGCCTGAGCGGCGGCCCTGACATGCGTGCGCTGCGCCTGGTTGAACGCAAGCTCGGCGCCCTCACCGACCTGTTGGCGGCCACCGCCTCGACCGACGACCCCGATACCCTGTTGCTCAAGGTTGTCGATAGTTTGCTCGATGTGTTTCCGCAGGCCGAAGCGGTCGGGGTGCTGGTAGAAGACGAAAAAACCAAAGAACTTAAAGTGCAGTGCCAAAAGCACAAACGCAAAAGTTTCGGCGGTGACATGCACGTGCCCGGCACAATTATCTCGCATGTGCTCGCCGACAAACGCGGCGTGTTACTCGGCAGCTCCGAAGACGAAGCCGGCGAAACCTTGGGCACACGTATGGGGGCACCGTTGACGTATCACGGTGCCAACTACGGCGTGGTCTACGTGGAAAGCAGCAGTGTCGGATTTCGGCAAGAAGACGTCGACTTGTTGGGCACCATTGCGATTTCGGCTGCGTTAGCGATTCACTCAACGCGGGTTGCGGCGCAACTTGCCAACCGCGAACGTTTCGAACGCGATCTGCGCGTCGCCAGACAAATCCAACGCTCACTATTGCCGGCCGGACCGCCCAACGTGGTCGGCCTCGATTTTGCTGTGCACTACGAACCGGCCTACCAAATTGGCGGCGACTTCTACGATTTTATCTGGCACGACCAATCCCACCTTGCCTTGGCGGTGGGTGACGTCGCCGGTAAAGCGATCAGCGCTGCGTTGTATATGGCACGCTTAACCTCCGAGCTGCGATCGCGTGCCGGCTTAGCGCGGACCCCTGCGCGCTTGGTGCGACGGGTCAACAAAGAAATGATTCATTTGGGCGACGACGGGATGTTCGCGACCCTGGTGTACTGCATTTACGACCTCGAAGACCGAAGCCTCGTGTTTTCCAATGCAGGGCATTGTGTGCCGCTGCTGCGCCGTGGCGACCGCGTATTTCCCCTACACGCCGAGCGCGCCCATAGTGCACCAGTTGGTGTCGTCGAGGAACTCGAAACCGGCGAAGCTCGGGTGCAACTGCACGTCGGCGACGTCTTGCTCTTGGTCACCGACGGTATTCTGGAAGCACGCGATGGCAAAGGCAACGAATACGGAGTCAATCGTTTGTCGCGCCGGTTGCGCACCGCGCGGGGCAGCGCTGAAGACATCGTCAAATCGATTTTGCAAGACATCGATAGCCACACCGGCATTACCGGCCAAGGCGACGACATGACGCTTGTCGCGATGGCCATTGATGAGCGGCGTGCCAAGCGCAAAACCACAACCCTGCCTGGCGATCTCGTTGAATCCGGTGAACGGATATCTCCAGCTGGCCTCGCGACGGCCGACAAAACCCTGCTTTAGCTTCCGTAATTTCAGCTACTTAGCCAAAGCACAACAGTTGTTCGATCTAGCCGGTTGACCACTTGCAAACCCAACCTGGGCTATGTAATAAGTCGGCCCCGCTTTCTTTCAGCGCGGAGCGTACGTTATGGCAAAAAAAGGTAAATCGGGGCGCGAGCTCATTCGTTTGGTATCAACCGCTGATACCGGCTACTTCTACACCACGTCGAAGAACCGGAAGCGAACACCAGACAAGTTGGTCTTCAAGAAATACGATCCGATCGTGAAAAAACACGTCGAATTCAAAGAATCGAAGATCTAAAAATCACTCGGGGCCTCACGGTCCCTGTGTTAGCGCTGTTGTTCAGCGGTAGCATTTCACTCGACTTTACGGAGAAACTGCCATGTCACGCGTTTGCCAAGTAACTGGAAAGCGTCCGCTGGTTGGAAACAACGTCAGCCACTCGAACCGTCACACCAAAACTCGCTTTGAGATCAACTTGCGCGCTAAGCGCTTTTGGCTCGAAGACGAAAAACGTTGGATCACGCTGCGCGTCACCGCGCGCGGCATGCGTCGCATTGACAAGCTCGGCCTCACCGCCGTGATTGCTGAAATGCGCACGCGTGGCGACAAAGTTTAACTACTTACCTGCTCTTTTGCTTCGCACGGTCGGCAGTAGGCCGACCAAAAATACAGTGGCTATTGCCGCTGTTTTTTGCGTTGCAAGTGTAACAAGTTGTGTTCACGGTGCTCGGCCGTCGAGCGTTGCGACGACACTTGACTCGGTCAACCTCTCGTCGCCAGCTATTGCTATTGCAAACGACGCTGTCACGCTCTTCTCGCTAGAGCGGGATGGTCAGGTCACAGCGCGAGCGTTGCATCAGCCCGACGCCCAGCCTCGATGGCAAGCGGCTTCAGCTGACCCAACGCTGGTTTGGCGGGCCCTGGCCATAAGCCATAAGTTGCTGTTTGTTGCCGGCGACCGCGAGGCAGCCACAACCGCGGGTGTGTTGGCCAGTATCGTCATTCACCAAATCGAGTCCGGCGAGCGATACAAAGAACTTGATGCAATCGGCACCGGCACGGTAGCGATCAGCGCAGTGGTAGCAGCCCCGGCTCCTGCCAACAATGATGCGATTGTTGTCGGATGGTTCACCGAGACAATGCGGCTGGGCGATTTCACGCTTGCAAGCGCCGGCGGCCGCGATGGATTTTTTGCACGCATTGGCGGTGACGGCACCGTGCGCTGGGCCTACCGCGTGGGCGGCAATGACGACGATGCGTTGGTCGCCGCAGCAAGTGATCCGCGTCGCGCCGAGCTTGCGCTGGCTGGCAGTTTTGTCCGCAGCGCCGATTGGCGCGGCCAAACACTTCGCGCCCCCATCGATGACAGCAACAGCAGCAACGGCGTGGTCGCAACCATCGACGGTAACGGCACGTTGCGTTGGGCCAGCGTCTTTGGCGGGCCCAAACAAGTTGCGCTTGCCGGGGTCGCGCTGTTGCCCGATGGCCGCGTCGCCGTGGCCGCAACGGGGCGCGATGAAGTGCATTGGCCTGGCAAAACGTTGTCGGTCAGCGGCCCGAGTGATGGCGTGCTAGGTTGGTATGGTGCCGACGGTGCATTGCTCGGCGCCGCTACCATAGGTGGCGCCGATTTCGACGGGCTCACCGGGATCGCGGCGATCGCCGATGCCACCGTCGCCGTCGCAGGCTGGTGTTCCGGCACCTGTACCTTGGGCACCACAACCGTGCGCGGCACGGATGGCACGGCGGCCTTCGTCGCACAGCTTGGCTTCAATCAAGCGCCGCGTTTTGCAACAGTACTCGCCAGCCCTGGCCATGAATGGGTCGGCAGTATTGCCGTCGACGTCATCACCAAGCAGTGGACGGCGTTAGCACGCGCACTAGGCCCGATGACCATTGATGGCCGCATCAGCACCAGCAACACGGTGTTGTTACACAGCGGCAATAAGTGAACGGCAGCCGCAGCGCGACGGATGCGGCTACGCTTCGAGCAACATGCGGTCGGGACTTTCCAACCGATCTTTTACCGCAACTAAGAATGACACCGCTTCGCGGCCGTCGACAACCCGATGATCGTACGTCAATGCAACATACATCATTGGCCGAATCTTAATTTCCTCGCCGATAACCACCGCGCGCTTGACGATGTTGTGCATACCCAAAATTCCGGTTTGCGGAAAATTGAGCAGCGGCGTCGACATCATCGAACCGTAGATGCCGCCGTTGGTGATCGAAAACGTGCCGCCGATGAGGTCTTCCATCGCCAGCTTGCCGGTGCGGGCTTTTTCGGCCAAGGCGTTGATGCCTTTTTCGATGCCTGCAAATGACAAGGTATCGACATCGCGCAACACCGGCACAACCAAGCCCTTAGGCGTCGAGACCGCGATGCCGAAATCATAGTGTTTCTTGTACACCACACTAGAACCAACCACTTCGGCGTTAATGCCGGGGTACGCCTTGGCCGCCGCAACGCAGGCTTTGGCAAAAAACGACATGAAGCCAAGTTTGACGCCATTGGTTTTTTCGAAGCTGTCTTTGTAACGAGCCCGCAGGTCCATGACCGCCGTCATATCAACTTCATTGAAGGTGGTCAGCGATGCAGTTTCTTGTTGGGCTTGCACCAAGCGCTCCGCGATGCGCTTGCGCAACGGCGACATCGCAATCACTTCATCGCGTGGATCGATGACAACCGGTGCGGCCGGAGCCGATACCCGCGCGGCAGGTGTGGCGCTCGGCAAACTGCCGGATTCGCGCGCAACCACGCGTTGCGATGGCGTCAGCTTGAGCAGCGCATCTTTGTTAACGTCGGCCGCGCTCGATGGTGTTGACGCCACCGCCGGTTTCACCACCGCCGCAACAACTGGCGCTGCGGCCGCCGCTTGCACAACCGCAACGGGTGCGGCTGCAACCGGTGCGATAACTGCAACCGGCTTGGCCGTGCCCACAGCGCCGGCCGTAACCGCACCGACGATATCGCCAACTTTTACGGTGGCGCCGATAACCGCACGTTGTTCGGTGAGCGCGCCGGCCACCGGCGACGGCAACTGCACGGTAATTTTGTCAGTTTCGAGATCAAGCAAAGGCTCATCGATGGCGACGGTTTCGCCAACTTGTTTGAGCCATTTGGCCACAACGGCCTCGGTGATTGATTCACCCAATTGCGGTACGACGAGATCAGCCATGTCAGTCAAGCTCCTAGAGTTAGCGAGTAGCGAAAGCCGCTTTGAGAATTTGCTGTTGCTCCATCACATGAGCTTTGTGCGACCCGGTGGCAGGACTTGCGCTTTCCAATCGGGAAATCGCTTCAAAGCCTGCCTTGCGCTGCGCTGCAAGTTTTTGCAATCGCGGGCCAACAAAGAACTGTGGCCCCATGTTGGCCGGCTCGTCTTGGACCCAAAACATTTCTTTCACGTTGGTGAAATTGGCGATGGCACCCAGCACCACATCGTCCCACCATGGATACAGTTTTTCGATGCGAACGATGGCGACGGTTTGGTCTTTAAGCTTGCTACGCTCTTCAACCAAGTCGTAGTAGATGCGGCCACTGCAAAACAAAATCCGGGTAACTTTGCTTGGGTTCGCCGCCGCATCGCCGATGACCCGTTGAAACGTACCGTTCGCGAGTTCATCAATAGATGAACCTGCCGCTGGCAGGCGCAACAGACTCTTCGGCGTCATGACGATCAGCGGCTTGCGCCATGCCCGCATGGCTTGCCGTCGCAACAAATGAAAGATTTGGGCGGCCGTGCTCGGCTGGGCAACTTGAATATTTTGTTCCGCCGCGCTTTGCAAGAAACGTTCAAGCCGCGCACTTGAGTGTTCTGGGCCTTGGCCTTCGTAACCATGGGGCAACAGCAGCGTAAGCCCCGAGAACCGGTTCCACTTGTCTTCTGAGGCAACAATGAATTGATCGATGATGACTTGGGCGCCGTTGGCAAAATCGCCGAACTGGGCTTCCCACATCACCAACGCGTCGGGATAATCG
>JAGPDK010000271.1 GCA_018057605.1 Kofleriaceae bacterium
CGCAGGATGCAACCGCACTCGTCGCGCCCACACGTCGTCGAGCCAAAACGCAACCAAGATGGCGAGTCCCGGAATCGCGGGGAGAATGTAATGGTGAAACTTGGTTTGGATCAACGAGAAGAAGGCCATCGTGGTGATGGCCCAAATCGCAACGAGTAACTGGGTACGGCTACGCGGGGTGCTAGGGCGCGCGCGGACCATGCTGGTGAGGGCGGCAGGTAACAGTGCCGCCCACAAGAACATGCCGTTGCCGATTTGTGCGAGGCAATAATTGAAAGTGCCGGTTTCGTTATCAACGCCTTTGGCGGCGCGCTGGAGCAAGTGCGTGATGAAGTACTCCTGCAAAAAACGCAGGCCTTCTTTGAGATACATGCCGAGGTGCCATGGCACCACCAGTGCCAGTAACAAGAAAATCCCGCGTTTGAGTTCGAACCGGCCGTCGAGCAATTGGCTCCAGCGGTTCAAAATGAGGACGTAAAATAAGCCGACGATGCCAAAGATGCCAAGCGCTGCGGGGCCTTTGCCTAAGATCGAAATTCCTAAAAAGCTGTAGCACCACAACAAATGCACCTGCCGCATCGAGGTAATGCGATGCAGCCCGAACGCAATCTGCCAGCGTGACGGCGGTGTGTGGGTGGACGCGTCGAGGTCGGCACCGAGGACTCGGTACGGTGCGCTCCACATTGCGAGTACGCATAGCCCGATGAAGACGGGAATGACGACGCCAGGCACGGGGAACTTCAGCCCGGGCGCGAGATGTGGCTGAGTGAAAAAGTAATAACAATTGTAGGCCGCTTGCCAAAGCAGAAAGCCGCCAACTAGGACCAACCAAAGGTGCAGCGCATTGAACGTCCAGCGTCGACGTCGGCCAAATCGGGCCAAGCTAACAACCGGCTGCTCACCGTCTTCCATGGCCAAGGCGAAGGTCGCCACCGCGCCCATCATGCTGCCGACCAAGGTCATGTCGGTGATCGCCTGCCGCGCGACTAGCGCATAAAACGGCGTGCTAGCCACCACCGCGATGCCTAACCACGCCGCACGGCGCGAGACTAAGCGCGCCAGCATGAGCCAAATCATGACCAGCCCCAGCACGCCGAACAAAACAAACGGCATGCGTACGGCGCCAAGGAGTTGCACATCGTCGACGATTTCGCCAGAGTAGCCACCGTCGCCGGCGACACCAAAGGTTTTCATCGAAGCGGCGATAAGCCAAAACGTCAGGACCGGCTTAGAGGCAAAGCCTTCTTTTTGCCAGGACGTGTGAACCCAGTCGTTGTCTTGCAGCATGCGCCGCCCGACTTCGCTGTAATGGGTCTCCCACGGATCAACCAAACTGTAGCGGTTGAGGCCAGGCCCAAGGAATGCAAACGCAAGAATGGCAACGATGGCTAGTTCAAAGCCAAAGCGCACACGCGACGTCGGGGCGGCGGACACGGGTTAGAAGCGCAGCGTCGCCGAGACACTGGCGAAGTTGCGGCCGATGGTCGGCGTGAGTAACGTTTTCCCCACCGCGGGGGAACCCGGCGAACGCTCTTGTTGGCCGCTATCGCTGGTAAGGAACAAATAGGTTGCGGCGATGCCAGCGGCGCCGGCCACCCCAAAGGAAACCCAGGATAATGTTTGATAACGCTCGCCGGTGGATACAAGATCTTCGTACCGCGTGCGGGTGGTGCCATCGAACGCCGCCGGTTGACCGCTTGGCGTGCGCGTCGCGAGTAAATCGTTGAGGTCATCTTGGGTCGATTTGGCCGATAGCGCGAAGACCGCACCAACGGTTGCGAACGCAATGCTGGTCCCGGTGGCGATCCACGCGCTGGTGGTATGCGATGTCGCGGCGGGCGTCACGGCCAGCGGCGGCGCGGAAGTGGTGGTTGTGTTGACGCTGTCGGCGGGGGCCGCGTCGGTCGGTTTGGCGTCGGTTGGTTTGGTGTCGGTCGGTTTGGCCACAGTGTTATCGGTCGCAGTGCTGGTGCCGCTTACCCCAGGTATCGTATCGGGGCTCGACGCTGTCCCGCCGGTGGCTTTTTCGCAGGTCGCAATTCGGCTCAGGGTGAGCTTTTGGTATTCGGCGGTCGGCTTGGCCTCATTAAGATAGCGGCGGTAATATGTTAGCGCGACCACGCAACGACCGGCTTTGTCGTGGGCCGATGCAATTTTGAAGAACAACAGCGAATCGCGGGTAATTTCGTAGGCCGAGCCGTAGTCGCGAGAGGCGTCATCGAAACGACTTTCGGACACGGCGCGTTCCGCTGCTTTGTAGAGTTCCGCGGCACGGGCAAAATCGGGCGCTGCGCTTGGCGCCGGTGAGGTCTGGTCGGGGCTAGCGCCTGCGGCTGGTTGGGCTACAGCGATGGTGGCACTGAGCATGGATCCAGCAACGCACGTTGCTACGGCTCGCAGTCTGATCATAGTGGCGGAGCATAGCTTGGAATCTCGGCTAACGACAAGGGTAGGTGTCGTCGGGAATTTGCTGTATTCGTAGGCCGCGCCAAGTGTCCTGGACCGTGCGCTCTATGTTATACGGCCCGCAGCCATGGCCAAGATCGAGCAGGTTCGCAATATTGGTGTCGTCGCCCATATCGACGCTGGTAAAACCACCGTGTCGGAACGTTTCTTGTACTACTCGGGCAAGATTCACAAGGTCGGTGAAGTTCACGACGGCGAGACCCAGATGGACTCGATGGAGCAAGAGCGCGAGCGTGGCATTACGATTAGTGCTGCAGCCACCACGTTCGAGTGGAAAAAACACGAGATTCATCTCATCGACACCCCGGGCCATGTCGATTTTACGATTGAAGTTGAACGCAGCTTGCGCGTGCTCGATGGCGCCGTGGTGGTGTTTTGCGGCGTAGCGGGCGTGCAGCCGCAATCTGAAACGGTCTGGCACCAGGCCGACAAATTTCGCGTGCCGCGATTGGCCTTTATCAATAAGATCGACCGTGTCGGGGCTTCGTTCGACGCTGCGGTCGCCGATATTCGTGATCGCCTCGGTGCTAACGCCGTGCCGATTCAAATGCCAGTTGGCGTTGAAGATGCGTTTGAAGGTGTTGTCGATTTGGTCACGCAAAAACTGATTCGCTTCAGCGGCGACGTGGAAGACGTGCCGGAGCTCGTCGAGATTCCCGCAGCGCTGCACGACGATGTCGCTAAAGCGCGTGACCAGATGATCGCAGCGCTGGCTGATCTTGACGACAGCATTGCCGAAAAATATCTCGAAGGTGCGACGATACCCGATGCCGAAATCGCAGCGGCGATTCGCAAAGCCACGATTGCAGTAAAAATGGTGCCGGTATTAACCGGTACCGCCTTGCGCAACAAAGGTATTCAACCGTTGCTCGACGCGGTAATCGCATACCTGCCATCGCCGCTCGACGTTCCGCCGGTGACCGGTGTGGATCCTCGCAATACCAGTGAGAAGCTGGTGCGCGCGCCCAAAAATACCGAGCCGTTTGCAGCGCTGGCGTTTAAGATCGCCATGGACGAAGGCCGCAAAGTTGTGTTTATGCGCATCATGTCCGGCACCGTGAATGCCGGCGATGAGTTGCTCAACGTCCGCACTGGCAAAAAAGAAAAAATCGCTCGGTTATTCCGCATTCACGCCGATAAGCGTGAACGCTTAGAAAAAGCATTTGCTGGCGAAATCGTCGCGGTGGCCGGGCTCAAAGACGCCACCACCGGCGATACGATTTGTGATCCTAAAGCGCCGATTTTGCTCGAGCGTATCGATACCTATGAGCCGGTAATTTCGCAGGCGATTGAAGCTGACAACGCCGCGGCCAAAGAACGGTTGGATTTTGCGCTGACCAAAATGGTCGACGAAGATCCGACCTTCCGCGTCAAAGAAGACCCTGACACCGGGCAAACCTTGATCAGCGGTATGGGCGAGTTGCATTTGGAAATCATCGTTGACCGCATGAAACGCGAATACGGCGTATTGGCGCGGGCTGGCAAACCGCAAGTTGTGTTTCGTGAAACGGTGATGGGCCAAGCCGAAGGCACGGCGGTGTTTGAACGTGAATTGCGCGAGCAGGCTATTTACGGTGAAGCGCGGGTGCGGGTGGCGAGTCGCGACCGTGGCGCTGGCATGGAGTTTCACAACGCCTTGCAGCCGACGATTCCGCCGCTGCCTGACATTGTGGTTACCGCTGCAATGCAAGGCTTGCGCGATGCTGCCTCGAGCGGCCCCGACGGTTATCCACTCGAAGATGTCGAAGTTACCTTGCTCGATATTGCGGTGCGCGACGGCAGCAACGGCGAAATCGGCGCACGGGCCTCGGCTGCGGAAGCCTTCCGCAAAGCGGTTGCCGGCGCATCACCGGCACGGCTCGAGCCGATCATGGCAGTGGAAACCACCGTCGATGATGAGTTCTTGGGGGCTATCATCGGCGATTTGAATCAACGCCGTGGTCAAGTGCAAAACATCGGCGAACGTGGCACCAAGAAGTTGGTGTCGTCGCTGGTGCCGCTGCGCAGCATGTTTGGCTATTCCACGAAATTGCGCAGCCTGTCTGAAGGCCGCGCCACGTTCTCGATGCTGTTCCACTCGTACGATTCGCTGCAAGGGTAGGCTTCATGCCATCGCGAGCTATCTCATCCTCACCTCCGGTGCCCCGCTGCTGTTTGTTGCGCCATGCGGAAGCCGTCGACGAGCGCCGTGATTTGTATGATGGTGCGCGTTACCTTTCGGCGGCCGGCCGGCAAGCCGCGCGCCGGGCAGGGCGACAGCTGACCCAGTATTTTGCTGGCTATTTGCGTTCCGTCACTGGCCTGCCGCACGCTGAGCTTGATGCTGTGCGGATCATCAGCAGCCCGTTGGTTCGCGCGATCCAGACCGCCGAATTGGCAGCGGCGCATTTTGGCGCCGAACTCGATGTTGGTTGCGAGCCGCTGCTTGCACCAGGCAGTGACATTGCGGAACTGGTGCAGCGGTTACAGCGCAGCGCGCCGTGCGATTTGTTGATCGTCGTCGGTCATGAACCTGGCTTGTCGGCGTTGGGCGCTGAACTCACCGGGGATGGGCAATTTCCGCTGCTTGAAAAAGCGCAAGCGGCATTCATCGAAAATGGCGTGCTGCGTTGGCTGTGGGCTGATCACGCGGCTGCGCCCGACGCGCACAATCGCTGAGCGTTTTATTTGTAAATGATTATGGCGCTAATCCTAGCGCGCCGGCAAAGCCGGTGGCTACCGCAAGTGCGTAACCTGCGCCGGCAACCACCAGACTCACCGCAGTGATTGCTAAGCCGTACCCGACAAACGTCGGAAACGTAATGCGGCCCAACGGGCCAGCTTTTTCGAGCGTGATGATATTGGCAATGCTGCCCATCGGCGTGAGATTGCCAGCCAGCGTCGAAACTAGGGCGAGTTGAACGTAACTCGTGGCCGGATGCGGCAACGCTGGCACGACGGCAAGGAACACCAGCACGAACGGCACGTTGGACACAATGTTGCTGCCAAGCACCACAACCCCAACAAACATCAGCGCGGCGATACCCCCGCCCTGGCGCAATGTTGGCCCAATTATGTCCAGCGCTTGCTGCAACACGCCGCTGGCATTGACCGCCGCGATAATGACGAACAGCCCAGCGAAAAAAACCAACAAAGGCCAATCGACCAACGCCAGCGCTTTTTTGGGCGCGATGCCAGCCACTACAATAAGTGCGGCCACGGCCACCATGGAGGCACCGGTGAGTGAGACCCCAGCGGCACTCATGATTGCAAACGCTAACAAAGCAAGCAGCGCTTTGACGGTCAACACTCGATCAAATGCCGGCTTGGGCGGTCGCCGTGCAGCCAGTGGTCCATGCGGTAGGATTCGACGGAACAGCACGGTGAGCAGCGCTGCATTCGCGCATAAACACAAAATCGCGAGCGGCGCGCCTAAGGCCAGGTACGGGCCGTAGCGCAACAGGCCGCCAGCTTTTTGTGCGATCAACATGTTTTGCGGATTGCCGGTCAGACTGGCGATCCCGCCGATGTTGGCGGCCGATGACACCGCGAGAATAAACGGCAGCGTCGGCAATTTTGATTCGCGGGTAACGGCCACCACCAGCGGAGTAAGCACCAAACAAACGGTGTCGTTGAGCAAGAATGCCGACAACACACCCGAAAGCATAACTATGCCCCACAGTAGCGCGCGTGCCGAATCGGCCCGGGTAAGCACGACATAGGCGGCGTAACGAAAAAATTGCGCGTAGTCGAGATAAGCGGCGATGACCATCGTGCCGAACAGCAGCGCAATGACCCGCAGATCGATGGCTTGCAGCGCAGCGTCGGTGCCAAAGCCCGCAACTGCAACCATGAGCACTGCGCCAATGAGTGCAATTGCAGGGCGATCCAGCGCCAACCGTGGCACGCCGGCGGCCGTGAGCGCTGCGAAACTAAGCGCAAAAATGATGAGGGCGGCAGTCGTCGACAACGCGCCGGGTATACGCCAATTCGCTTTTACGATGCCCCGGCCGCTGCCCACAATATGGTGCGTCGGCCCGGCCGCCTGATCCGCCATGGTGGATGTTGGCGGTGTAAGTTTTTTAGCAAGGCGCGTTGCTCAACGCGTCATGCGTTCAACTGGGCGATACTCAGCACTGCGCTCACCCATTTGTTGCGCAAACCAGCGGCTACGCTGCGCACGGGCGCGACGATCGGCAACGGCTTCGAGGGGCGGGACTAGTCGGCGCAACATTTCCGCGGTGGCACGCAGCGGGGCTTGCATGAGCGGCAGAATGAACCAGGGATTTACCGTCGGCAACCGGTTATGGCGATAGGTCGGCGGCAACGTGAACAGGCGAGTGTATCCCAAATGCACGCGATGCTCCCATTCGGCGCGTAGCCGGTTGCGCAATGCGATCGCGCGATCGCGCGCCGTTGCTGGAGTTGAATCATGGTGATTTGATTGGGGCGATAATATCGGCTGCGCGTTGGCACGCAACGGCGGCGCCGGATTCGGTGCGATCGTTGCTGTGACCTTAGGCGCAAAAGCTTGGGCGTAGCTCTGGCACAAGGCAATGCCATCTTCGCCGGACGTGCGCGCACCTTTGAGTATCGTCACAAATGATAACTGCATTGCTTCGCGAATTGTCGACGGATACCAGCGTGGGCGCACGCCCAGTACATGGCCGACATATCGCCAAAAATGCATCATCGCCAGGATGTCGCGTTTCGACGGCAAGTAGCCCAACGCATGCAAGGCTACGCCTGGCGCAAAGCTACCACCCATCAGCGTTAACAACGCATCACCTTGACTAATCGGCACGCCCCACGCCGCGGTGTCCCACTCGGGATGCGCTGCAACTTTGCGGCGCACAAACACGTGCATCATGCGCACGCGCAACGCCGCGGCTAGCCCGGCCGCACCTGGCCGCAGTCCGTCGGGGTCAGACACCGCGATCCAAAATGCTACAGTCTCGAGAAATCGTTTGCGGGTGGTTGCACCAGCATACGCGCCGGTCAAGGCTAGCGGTTTAGCCACCGAGCTTTCGGCGTAGCCTTCGAGGGTGACTGCGCCGGCAAACCGAAATACTGCGGTGCCGTAGCGGCGAAACGCTCGCGCTCCGCGCTCAACTTCGGCCCAATCAAGCCAGGCCGGTGTGTCGGCGAGGTCCTCGAACAGCGCTAGTAACGAAGGCGGTGGGTTGGCGACGGCTGCGACGCCATGCTCTAACGCGGTTTCGAGCATGGCGCGGCCAGCGGTACTGCCTTGTTGCAGATAAACTTCGTCGATGAAGGC
>JAGPDK010000005.1 GCA_018057605.1 Kofleriaceae bacterium
GCTTGATGAGTACATCGCCGTATCGTCGAAGGTGGCGCAGCGCCCGAGCCGTACCCCGGCATCGGTTGCTGTGATCTCGCGCGATCAGATCGATTTGATGGGCTACAACTCCGTGGGCGAAGCGTTGCGCGATGTACCTGGATTGTTTGTCAGTTACAATCTGCAAAACTACAACGTCGCAGTGCGTGGCTTACTTGGTGGCGCGCGCTCTGGTTCGCGGCTTCTGAAGATCATGATCGATGGTCGGGTCGCTGGGTTTGTTTCCGGCGGCGTGTATTTTCTGGGCCCTGAGTTCGTGCCGATGTCAGCGGTTGAACGCATCGAAGTGATGCGTGGCGCCGCTTCGTCGTTGTACGGCGCAGGTGCGTACGTTGGTGCGATTAACGTCGTGACCCGACGGCCAGGCTATGAAGGCAAAACCATTGCACAGTCACGGGTCTCGATGCGCGGCGCGGTTGCTGGCCAACGTGGCGGCGGCGGTGACGTAACCGAAACCGTTGTCGGTGAAGACGGTTACTTCATGTTGGCTGCAAGTTACGATCGGCTGTGGCGTTCTGGCCTCAAGACGCCGGAAGCCTCGCCGTTTGCAGCAACCAATACGCGTAGCAGTATTCGCGATTTGGCTGCACCGGTTTCGCTGTTTGCTCGGGGCGAGTATTTTTTGCCGCGCGGGACGTTGTCGGTCGTTGCGATTGCGCAATTGCACGACTACGCCAACGAGTTTGCTGACCTCAAGCCTTTCACCGGTATTTCGCGCACCGATATTTGGACCGTAGCGTCGACTGCAACGGTTGAAGTGCCCTTGCAAGATGGCTGGTCGGTGTTGGGTTCGGCGGGTGTCGCCAGTGGTGCGCCAGGCGCCAGTGATCGGCTCGCGTTTGGTGCTGGTGCGGATGCCGGTGAATATACAACGCGGAATTTCTCGTACGTTGAAACCAGCATGCAACTGGAAGTGCGCCGCTCGATTCTGAAAAATGGTTGGCTGTTGGCTGGCCTTGACGGTTACTACCACATGGAGCAGCCGTCGAGTTACAGCGACTACAACCCGGCGACGATGCAGACTACGGCGCGGACGCCGAGTGCTGATCAAACCTTGAACAACGTGGCGGCGTACACTCAAGCGTTGGTGCCGCTGAACAAGAATCTCACGCTCGCTGGCGGGGTGCGCTACGATCAACACAATATCTTCGGGGGCGATGTGAGCGCCCGCGCTGGTGTTGTGGCGGCTCTTAACGACCAAATCAGCGGTAAGCTGTTGGTGGGTCGGTCGTATCGTGCGCCCTCGGCCGAGCAAGTATTTGGAAGCTCCGTTGGTGAAGGTGACTTGTTGGGTGCTACTGACTTGGGCCTCAAGCTCACGCCTCAGTATCTCAACGGTATTGAAGCCGTCGGTGATGTCTTTATCAACCGAAACATCCACTTCAATGCTGCGGCGTATCTGAACCAATATCAAGACGCGATTTCCTATGTTCTGGAAGCAGGTCGCCTCAATCCTCGCGCGTTTAATGCAGTAGCCTACGGCGGCGAGGCAACACTACGTGCCGCGGGTACGTTTAGTGGCGCCATTATTGACGCTACGACGAGCGTGACCTTGCAGCAGATGGACGTTGAGCAAAAATCCGTCGGTGGTATTGCGCGCCAATTGATTCCTGACAACGAAGGTGTGCCAGCAGCGATGGTGCAAACTCGTTTAGGTGTTCGGTTTGCGAAGCCTGGCATCGGCGTATTTGTGCGGCATCGCTGGACTGGTCAGCGTACACCGTCGCAATCGAACTTGGTTGTTGACCGTACTACCGACATGGGTGCCCCGTCGTATTTCTTAGCGGCGTACAACCATGTTGACTTTGGTGTGAACCTCAAACCGATGGCGGTTAACGACGATCTAAAAGTTGGCGTATCGGCGCAGGTTACCAACTTGTTTGATACCAAGTATACCGAAGTTGGTTTTAGTGGTGTTGATATTCCTGGAATGCCTCGGGTATTTTGGGCCAAGCTAAACGCGGAGTTTTAATTGCGCAAGTGCCCGCCGCCACGCATCAAACGTTGGCTGGCGGCACATTTCGCTAGCCAGCATCGCTTTGACCTGGTGTCAAAGCAGCTGGCTAGCCTCGATTATACAAGGGACGTTCCCGTCCCTTCTGCCGCCGACAAGTCGCCGGCATTCAACCCACCACGCGTGGCCTCGCGCGACTTTTCACGGATCAATCATTGGTCGTTTCTGGTGAGTCTGTGTGTACTTGCGGGTGGCGTTGTGTGGCCTAGTTCAGGCTGCTCCGAGCAGCCTGCGGGGGTTGACGCGCTGGTTAACCTGGACTTGTTGATTGCCTTACCGGTGATCGATTTGGTGCCAGGCCAACAGCGGACAATTTGTTACTACACGAGTTTACCAACCGAATCCGATGTTGCGATCCGTACCTGGTCGTCGTCGATAACCAACGGTGCGCATGGGCTGCAGGTGTTCACTACACCAATGCCCATTATGCCGGATGGCACCCTCTCGGACATTTGTGACTTTCAAGGGCCTGAGAAGGGCAATGTTGCGCGCTCACTTTATGAAGGGGTGATTCCGCAAGATTCATCTGATGCGCCAGTTGGCGTCGCCATGCCAATGCGCGCTCATCAGCCGCTGATCATCAGGATGCATCTTCTTAATCCCACCGATTTTAATCAGCAGATATCAAGTGAAGTGCGCGCCACGATGATGGCACCAGGGGAGAGCTACATCCCGTCGGCAGTGTTGCTAGCGTTTCGGGAGAATCTCACGATTTCACCCAACGTTGTGTTGCATGAACCGGGCGCCTGCGCGCAAGCGGAGGGCCGGCAAGTGTATCGCATGTCGTCTTTTAGCTTGACGCAAAGCAACCTGGTCGAGGTTTTTGACGGCTCAGGCCAGCTCTATCGCAGCACTGATTACGGACATCCTGGTGCGGCGAGTTGGCAAACCACGCCGCACATGATCAATGGGCCGCTGACGTATACGTGTCGGTATCTCAACACGTCATTGGACACGATGCGGCGCGGAGGGGTCGAAGGTCGCGACGAGGCTTGTGCGGTAGTGGCACACTACTATCCGGCAACCCAAGATTTGATTTGTCCTGACAGCCGTTAATGCGGCGGGCGTGCGTCATTCGGATTGGGCTGCTGCAACTCGTGCACCGCGCATCGGTTGGTCGTAACCTTACGACTTGATGAACGACTACGAATTGATTCAAACCGGTCGGGTGCCTATCAAGGCTTGGGTGCGCGGGGTTGGCGTCGAGGATTCGGCTCGGCGGCAGCTTGAAAATGTTGCACGGTTGCCGATCGTGTTTCATCACGTGGCGGCGATGCCCGACGTGCATTGGGGTATTGGCGCAACGGTGGGCAGTGTGATTCCGACCGAGAAAGCCATTATCCCAGCTGCGGTTGGGGTCGATATTGGCTGCGGCATGATGGCGGTGGAAACCAGCTTGACGGCATCGCAGTTGCCAGACTCGTTACACGAGTTGCGCACAGAAATTGAGCGCCGGGTGCCGCATGGCCGGACCAACAATGGCGGCAAGGGTGATCGCGGGGCGTGGCATCAGATTCCGACGGCGGCTGCCAAAGCCTGGCTAGAATTGGAAGGGGTTTACAATACCTTGGTCAAAAAACATCCGCGCATCGGGCGTGGCAATGACCTCAATCATCTTGGCACCCTCGGTGGCGGCAATCATTTTGTCGAAGTCTGCATCGATGAACGGCAACTGGTGTGGTTCATGTTGCACTCGGGCTCGCGTGGTGTTGGTAATCGTATCGGCACCTACTTTATTGAGTTGGCACGCAAGGACATGAAAATCCATGTGCGTAATTTACCCGATCAAGATTTGGCCTATTTTCAAGAAGGCACGCGGCACTTCGATGACTACGTAACTGCGGTCGGGTGGGGCCAGCGTTATGCGCGGATCAATCGTGACATCATGATGGCGTCGGTCATCGATGCCGCACGGTCGCTATTGCCGGTGTTTACGCTCGGGGCAAAAGCGGTGAATTGTCATCATAACTATGTAGAGCGCGAACATCATTTTGGCAGTGATGTCTATGTGACGCGCAAAGGTGCGGTGTCGGCACGGATGGGTGAGTTAGGAATTATTCCGGGCTCGATGGGCGCCCGCAGTTATATTGTGCGCGGTAAAGGCAACGCTGAGTCTTTTCATTCATGTAGCCACGGCGCTGGTCGCGCCATGTCACGAGGCGAAGCCAAACGGCGGTTTTCGGTTGCCGATCACATTGCGGCTACCGCAGGCATTGAGTGCCGTAAAGACGCCGCCGTCGTCGACGAAACGCCGATGGCCTATAAGCCAATCGAAGCCGTGATGGCGGCCCAAGCGGAATTGGTTGATGTTGTGCATGAGTTGCGGCAGGTGGTGTGCGTGAAAGGCTAACGAAAGGTGGGGGCCTGAACTTTTCGATGATCCTTATGATAGCGTTTGCCAATGAAGCTTACGTCGCTTGACGAAACGATCGCAGCGTTAACTCGCTACGGCTTTGATGCAGCGCTCAATGAGCACTTCGTTTCGCGAGCCGCCGCCCCCGTCGACAACGCCGTCAAGGGTCAGTTGCGGCCAATTCCAGACGATGCCATGTCAGCGCTGCCCGCCTTGGGCACACCGCAGCGCGCGCGGTTGCGGCAGCTCGGCTGTGATTTGATTAAGGCTAATAAAGTGGGTGTGGTCATTTTAGCCGGTGGCATGGCTACGCGTTTTGGCGGCGTGGTCAAAGCGGTGGTCCCGGCCCGTGGCAACCACAGCTTTCTTGAACTTAAACATCAAGATATCGCCACACTGGCGGCCTCGCTCGGTGCTCAGATTCCGACGTTGGTCATGTCGAGTTTTGCAACCCACGACGTTATCGAAGCCCATATCGTCGAGCGGCGCCTGCGCACCACCACCAACCTCCGCCTCGACGTGTTTCCGCAGATGTCGGCGCTACGGCTCACGCCCGACGGTCAGTTGTTTCGTGATGCGAGCGGCGCCTTGTCGCCCTACGCTACCGGGCACGGCGATTTGTCATTTGCGTTGCGCGCCAGCGGTCAGCTCGCACGCTTTCGCGACGCCGGCGGGACCACGTTGTTCATGACTAATGTTGACAATCTCGGCGCCACGCTCGATCCCGCGATGATCGCGTTGCACCATGAGCTAGGCGCTGCCATTACGGTTGAGGTGGTGAGCAAATTGCCTGGTGCAGTTGGCGGCGCGCCGGCGTTGTGTGACGGTGTGCCGCAGATTATTGAAGGCTTTCGCTTCCCCCGCGATTTTGATCAAAGCCAAATAGCCGTGTTCAATACCAATACGTTGATGCTCGACGCGGCCGCTATCGATCGCGATTTTGCGTTGCCATATTATCGCGTCGAAAAGCAGGTCGATGGCGTGACGGTGGTGCAGTTTGAGCGGTTGGTTGGAGAACTCACTGCATTTGTGCCGAGTCGATTTGTCCGCGTCGCGCAAGCCGGTGCTGACTGTCGCTTCTTGCCGATCAAAGAGCCTGCGGATTTAGCCCGCCACCGCGCCTTAATCGAACGCATTGCGACGTCACGGCGCAGCCTCGCCGATCTTGGCGATTCCGAAATCGCTGACTAACAATTCGCCCTTAGGCTTCGAGCCTGATAGAAACACCCATGGCTGCCAATCATCCATTTTTAGGCCGACGCGTCGGCGTTGTACTTGGTGGGCTTTCCGCCGAGCGTGAAGTTTCCCTAAACACCGGTGCCGGAGTGGTGGCCGGGCTGCTGGAGCGCGGCTGGGACGCAGTAGCTATCGACTGGACCGAAGGCACGTCGCTGGCGACGTTGTTAGCCGACGCTGGTGTTGCGGTGGTGTGGAACGCCTTACACGGCACGTTCGGCGAAGACGGGGCCGTGCAGGGGCTGTGTACCTGCTTGGGCCTGCCATGTACGGGGTCGGGTATTTTGGCCAGCGCTTTGGCGATGGACAAAGTGATGTCGAAACGGATCTTTGAAAGCAACGGCATTCCGACGCCGCGCTGGACCTTGTTACCTGGCAAAGGCGCCAGCCCCGCCGACGGTAGCGATGCTGTTGAATTACTGCGCACCTGGACGGCGCCGTTTATCGTTAAGCCTGCCAACGAAGGCAGCTCGGTGGGCGTAAGTCTCGTTGAGGATCCAAGCCAAGCGGCCGCAGCCATCGCGCTGGCACGCCAACACCACGGTCCGGTCATTGTTGAAGATTACATTGCGGGCACCGAAGTCTTCGTCGGCATTCTTAACGGCGAAGTGCTCGGGTCAGTTGAAGTCCGTCCGGCCACTAAGTTCTATGATTATGAAGCCAAGTACAAACGGACCGATACGCAGTACTTGATACCACCTGCGATTGCGTGGGACCACAACGGCACCATCGTGGCGCGTGCCCAACAGTTGGCGCTTGATGCCTACAACGCGTTAGGCTGTAGTGGCCACGCGCGCCCCGACTTACGGATCCGCCACGATGGCGAGCCGTTCGTTTTGGAAGTCAACACCTTGCCAGGGATGACCAAAACCAGCTTGTTGCCAAAGATCGCCAAGTCCATTGGCATGGACTATCCGACCCTGTGTGAGCGAATTTTAGCTTCCGCTCGCTAACCCGGCATGCCGCGGACCCCAACGTTACGGTGTCGTAACGTCGACCAACGTTACGGTGTCGTAACGTCGATCTTCGGATTTTGCTGGAAGCACGATTGCTGGATCCCAACTTTGCCACCCGACACTTTAAACCAGTAGCGGGCGCGATCGGCATTGTTTGATTTGCACGCTGAGATGCCTGCAATCACCGCGTAGTTGGTTTTGCCGGAACAGCGCATGACCGCTTCATACGCGCGCAACGCTGCGCCGTTTTGCCCGTCATTTGCTTTGGTTTGGGCATCAACTTCCAATGCCATTACATCGCAACTGGCTTTGACAGGGTCTTTGCCCGGGTCTTTGTCGGGATTCTTGATTGGATCTTTAATCGGGTTCTTGATTGGGTTCTTGATTGGATCTTTGTTCGTCGGGGTGACGGCAATTTGCTCTTCGCACCCAACGTTCTTCACTGCATCGCCAGCTTCGGCATACACCGCGCGTGATTTATTTTCGAGTTTGGACAGCTCGGTGCATTTGTGTAGGCGGCTTAGGGTTTTGGCATCAACCAGGGTCTCGGCGATGTATTGGTCGCGGAGTTTATTGTTTAGCTCGGCGGCTTTAGCTTTGTAGGTTGAGTTCTCGGCGATGGCATCCACTTTGGCTAACGCGCCGGCGTAATCTTTTTTGCTGACGGCGAGTTTCAAGTTGTCAAATGCCAGTTGGTTTTTGACTTCGCCACGCATTTGATTCGCAAACTCAGTAGCAGTGGCGCTTTGTGGGCCGCCATCTTTGGCTAGCGCCTGTGCGCAATCCGCCGCAGCCGTCCATTTTGCAGCTTTGCTAAGTTCTTCGCAGGTAACGAAGGCTTTGGTAAATGCTGCCATTTGGTCGGCGGTATTGGCGCCGTTTGAGCCGTTCATGATCGCTGAACCGGAACCGTCGGAGCCGGTGGGTGGATCCACTTCCTCTACGATTTCCTCGATAATGTCGTTCGAACCATTGGCACCATCAGATCCGTCAGATCCAACCGCTGCCTGCACCGCAGCATCGACGCGGCCATCGCTGGCAATGACCGGCGCTTCATTAGTAGCAGGGCTATTGCCGCCCTTCATCGCCATCACGATGCCGATGCCACCGAGCACCACGGCCGCAGCGGCAACCGCAATCCACATGCCTTTTTTGCTGCCACCTTCGGGGACGTCGGTGATTTGGGCATCGCGACCTAGCACGAAATCTTCGCCGGCTTCGACGAAGCGTAACCGCACGTGGCCAAGATCGACGACATCGCCGCGCTTGAGTTCATGCTTGCTGTAATCGTGACCATTGACCCGTAAGCCGTTGGCCGATTGTGAATCGGTGACGGTGTAACGGCCGTTTTCGGAGCGCACTACCTTGGCGTGATTGCGGCTGATTGAACGGTGATCGAGCACGATATCGTTGTCGCTGGTGCGGCCGATAAACATTTGCGGCCGCGTTAATTCAAACTCTTCTCCGGCAAAATTCGAGGACAATACGACCAACCGCGCGTGGGCTGCCGTGTCGTTCATAGCCGCGACGGTGGCCGCACTGGCGACCGGTCGCCCGGCTGGATCGGTATCTGCGATTGCGGCAAGATTGCCACCGGGTGGCTGTGTTGGCAGGGCGACGGGGAATTGCGCAGTGGGATCTTCCACGGCCTGCAATTCCTGAGTTGGCTCGTTGCCAATTCCCGTCGTGACCGCCGTGACCGTGCCATCGATGCGTTCGTGCGGCATCGTTTTGCCGTCGTCGATAGCTTCAACTGCTTCACTCTTGAGATAGAGTTTGTAGTCGCCGATTTGAACTTGGTCGGACAATCGCAAGGCGATGCGTTCGGCGATGCGCGCGTTATTGACGCGAATACCGTTGTAACTGCCGAGGTCTTCGATCGTGACCTCGCCGTTGCTGCGCGCGATTCGTGCATGGCGGCGCGACACATTCCGCTCGGTTAAGCGGATGGTGTTGCCTTCCTTGCGACCGATGGTGATTTCGTCCCGAATGAGGGGGACGACGGTCGTCTTTCCCTCGTCATCCTGGATCACTAGCTTAAACATCGATGATTAATCCCCAGAAAGCCTACGCCTTCTTGCTTGTCATTTATGGTAACAGTCCAGGCTTGGTGACTATAGCGTAAGTGTAGGAACCTTAATGATTTTCGATCGATTTTCGAGCCACTTTTATTGCTTCGGCTAATTGCGGGTCTTCGGTCTGTAGTGCAGTTATTTTGACATCCAACCCGGCCTGCGCGCCACTCGAAATTTTCGAACCAGCGGTCGGCTGAGCCGGCGCAGGGCTCATATCAATTTCGTCAGGGGCAAAACCGGCGACCACGATATTGGGCGTAATACCTTTAGAATCAATGCTTTGGCCGCTTGGCGTAAAGTATCGAGCGGTGGTCAACTTGAGTGCCGAGCCGTCGGGCAAATCGAAGAATGTTTGCACGGTGCCTTTGCCAAAAGTGGTTTCTCCAATGACCAATGCTCGCTGATTTTGCGTCAATGCAGCGGCGAGTAGTTCGGCGGCGGAGGCGGTGCCGCCGTCGACTATGCAAAAAATGGGCACCACCGGGATCGCATCGGGGCCATGCGCTTGGGCTCGTTCGGCGGCGCCGTTGCGGTGCTTGGTAGTCACGATTGTGCCTTCGCTCAAAAACTGATCTGCCACTGCGATTGCACTGGTGACAAGACCGCCTGGATTACGGCGCAGATCTAAAATGAGCGCGCGGTACGCATGCTCGGCTTGCAAGCGGGCGACCGCAGCAACGGTATCCACGGCGGTCGTCTCGGCAAAACGCGAGATCGCGATGTAGCCAATGCCGGCACCGATTACCTCGGCGCGCACCGACGGGACTTTCAAGCGTGCGCGAACCATGGATAGCTCCAACGGTTCTTTGCTGCCAGCGCGTAACACCATAATCCGGACTCGGGTGCCGACGTCACCGCGCAGTTGCGCTTCCCATTGGCTTGCGTCGAGGGTTTCTTTACCGCTTTTGGTAGTGGGCGTGCCGTTGACGGCGACCAAGCGATCGTCGGGCAGCACGCCGGCGACTTCGGCCGGTGAACCGCTCGCGACATCGTCGATCCACGGATACGGTGGCAGGTTGGGGTGCGCGTCGTCGATGGCACCCGGACCAATCGTGAGGCCGACGCTCGCGTATTCACCTTCGGTGTCTTCGATCATGCGATGGTATCGCTGCGGCGAAAGATACGTCGAGTACCGATCGAGGCCATGGGTCATGCCCGCAATGGCGTTGTGCATTGCGTCGGCTTCGTCGACATCATCCACATATTCGGTTTGCACCAACGTAAGGGCGCGTGCAAACGCATCGAGCCGAATGAAGCGCGCGTGTTGGTCGGGGGCGGCAACTGCACCAACTGCACAGGCAACCACCGTGCCGGCCAAAAATGCACCGATGTGGGAAGAGCGAATCATAGCGACGACGATAGCGCGAAAATGACGCTGCGCGTGGGGTAGGGGCAGCGCGCCTTGGTGGGTGCAGCGACCGGCAAGCCGAGTTGCCAGCGGTGGTTAGTCCGGGCCTGGGCCGGCTCGGCACCGCGTGCCATCGGCGTGCTGACGTGCTGGGTGCGCTCAGGTGTTGGCATGCGGCGTGCCGTTACCTCTTGGGTGCAACCGTTGGCCCTACGTCGCCGTCTTGGCGTATTGCTCAGTACCGTGGCGCTCGTGGCCGGCTGCGTTGCAGACGGCGATGCCGTGTTGTCACCAGATGTTGATGAACCCGAGGCTGGCGCCGAGCTGGTTCGCGATTTTAACGACGGCAAATATGATTCGGCTGGTCACCCACTCATGATCGCGCTGCGGCAACGGTGCAAGAACTGATTGATCGTTGCCAACCCGATGCCGTCGTTAGCTTTGGCCAAGGTGGCGGCAGCATTGAGCTCGAACAAACTGTCTACAATCTCAAAGGCGCGAGTTCATTTCTTGACAATCGAGGCATCGTGTTGGAACGCGCACCTATTGATGCGGCCGCGCCGGCCGAGCAAGCAACCTCGTTACCATTGGACGCCATTGCTGCTGCGTTGCAACGCGCTGGCGAAGCACCGCAACGGTCTACCGATCCAGGCCGTTACATCTGCAATAATGTATTTTTCATCGAGAGCCGCGCCATCGCTACGCGCGGTGCCGGTCAGGCCGGCTTTATTCATTTGCCGTACACCGCTTCGTTCACGGCCGCTGATCGCACGCGCTTTGGCATTGTGATTGAACAAGTTGTGAACGCAATCGCAGCGCAGTGACTGTTGCTACATCAGCGCAACCACAACAGCCCCAGATCTAGTTCGATAGCGTCGAACGGCACCGCGCGGATTTTAGCAGTTGCAGCGTACACTTCCGTCACGCGATAAGATGCACCGTCGAGGGTGAGTAGTTCTAGCGTTTGGGCTTCGGGGTCAACGAACCATACGTGCGCGACTTTTTCGCTAGCGTAGATTTTTAACTTATCACCACGATCGATCGCACTGGTCGAAGGTGACAACACCTCGCACACCCAATCCGGGGCGAGCACAAAGTAGGCCTTGTCGACGGGCATTTCGGGCATGGTCGCCCGGCGCCAACCAGCCAAGGCTGGTACCACAATGTGCCGCTTGAGATGAACTTCGGGTTCATCAAGAATTAGCCATCCGCCAGGGCCGCCGCGACCGCGTTTAAATGGTGGCCCCAGTTCTTCGCCGAGCGTGGTTGCCGCTTGCGCGTGTTTTGGCGCTGGCCGTGGCGAGGTGTGCAAAACGCCAAACAATATTTGCCCGGTCACTCCGGGTGGCAGCGCAAGGATGTCGTCGTAGCTCGGTTCGCGCGACGCTGGATCCGCCATTGTCGTAGTATATCGTTACCTTGCAGGTTACCCAAGCGTTTCGTGCACGCACGCTAGATACCGTTGCGCCACGGCGGGCAGTGTGTGCAATCGGCGTAACGTGTTATCCATCGTGCGTCATGTTCGATCAGCACAGGCCAACGCATGAATTGTCTGTGCAAACGCCTGTTGCCGAGCTGCCGTGAGCCCCAGCATTGCATTGTTGGTCCTCGCTTCGGCGTTTTTACATGCCTTGTGGAATGCGGGCTTGCGCGTCGAGCCCGACAAAGATCGCGGCGTGGTGGTGGCAATCGCCGTCGGTAGTGTGATTGCTGGTGTGGTTGCCGTGGTGGTGGGCATGCTGCACGGGAGCCCTTTCCCGGGCGCTAGCGGCGGGGCGGCGGCGGCCTGGACGTTAGCAGCGGGGCTGTTTGAAGCTGTGTATTTTTGGTCGTTATCGAGAGCGTTGAGCCTAGGGCCGTTGGGGCCGGTGTACACACTGTCGCGCGGGGGCGCAGTCATTTTGGTGTGGCCGATTTCGGTGTGGGTATGGCACGAGCCGGTGCATGTGTTGTCGATCGTCGGTAGTGTTGTGTTGTTGGCCGGGCTGGTGTGCTCCGGCGCTGAGCGTGGCGCGTCACGACGCGCGGTGCAGTGGGCGTTGCTTTGCGCTGGATTTATTGCCGCATATCATTTGGCGTACAAAGCTGCGTTGCAGGCGCACGGGGAACCGTCGGCGGTATTTGCTATTTCGCTGGGCTTAGCCTCGGTGATCAATCTGCTGCGGTTGGGCGCAACCGGACGGGCGGCAGCCAAAGCCATGTTGCAAAAACGCGGTTGGCGGTTGATCAGCATCGGCACGATTTGTTCAGTTGCATTCTTGCTATTCATGCAAGCACTCGCGAGCGGCGGCGCTGGTGCGATTGTCACGTTGCGCAACACCTCGGTGGTGTTCGCAACTTTTTTTGCCTGGCGAATCGGTGACCGGCCGGGCTGGCGTCAAGTGGTTGGTGCCGGCTTGGTCGCTGGTGGTGCAATGCTGTTGAGTTGGGCGTAGCGTATGGTGAAGTTTTGAGAATCTAGTAATCAAGATCTTTTATCTGAGCGGCGTCCCAAAGCTCGGCAAATTTGCCCTGCACCGATGCATCTAATGCTGAGATTAAGGATCTTGGCACTTCGGCGGCTTTCATGAATTCGAGTACATCGCTCAAATCTTTGAGACGATGCTGGCTTGCCGTCGCACCGTAGCGCGATGCCAGCGTTGGGAATTTGTGAGAAGGTAGCGGTATGAAACTATCTTCGTTTGGTGTGGTGATCCTTGTCGCCGCAGTAGGCTGTAGCAAAGCGTCGCAAGAGTCCGGGGCCGGCGCTGGGTCGGTAGGGTTAGCGCCAGGCCGCAACGGCACGGCGGGTAGCACGATCGGTTCGGCCAACGGTAGCGGCGCCGGATCTGCGGGTGTGCCGGGTGCTGCAGCACCGCTGCAAGCGCGCGATGATCGGGCAAAACAATTGTTGTCGCGTGGCGCCGAGTGCGAGCTGCGCCAAGGCGCCCTGCCACTCGATTGCCCGGAATCCAAAGCGGTGGGCGATTATGCGTTTCAAAATCAAAACAGTGCAGCCGTTGGCGAAACTTGTGCGGCGTTTTTGCGCGACCCCGACGTTAAAAAACGGTTGCTTGCTGCAACTTGTTTAGATCACCTCAATACCGGCGCAAAAACACCGTACTTCGCAGCAGTGCTCGATGCGCTGGAAGCCGAATCCGACGATGCCGTGCGCGATCAAATCGCCTGGGGCATCAAGAGTGCGCACGCGATGGCGAGCAAAATCGATGCACGGGTGCTGGCGCTAGTCACCACGTTTGCCGCCGACCCCAAGCGCGACAAAGCTGCGGGCTATTTGTTTTGGTCGTTTTTTCCGCAATACATGATGGGTAGTGGCCCAAAGCCTTCGGCCGCAGCTCAAGCCTTAGCCATCGAAGCGTTGAATCGCGATGACTCTGGGTTGCAGCGAACAGCCTTCGATTCGGTAAATTTGCTCGACGATAAACCCGCGGTTTGCGCTGCGCTGGTTCAAGCGATGCGGCCCGACGGCAAAAAATGGGGTGAAGCGGCGGAAGCGATGGCGTCGCTCAAAGACGCTTGTATCGCCGACATCCCACAGGCGGTACAATTTACGATTGAACGGCTGTTGGCTGGCGACATCAATGTACGCGCGTTGGAGCGTTTTGATCGCAAGTATGAACTTGAAGGGGCAACGCGAAAAAATATTCTGGCCGCGTTGCAAAAGGCCAAAAGTCCGGGCTTTGTTCGCAAACTGAGCGAGTGGGAACGCAAAGATATCGACGCTACGATTGCGAAATTTGCCAAGCCACGCGAAGCGCCCGCGAAGTAACCGTACGATGTAAGCGTTAGCGGTGGCAGGCTGAGGCTGCGTGTTACGCGCTCACGCGACGGTGATTGTCAGTCCGGCCGCGCGCAGTCGATCGATTAGCGCTTGGCCCATTGCCACCGCCGGCGTTAGCACTCCAGGTTGTGAATCGAGGGCATCAAACGCCAAACACGCGGCCGCGGCCGTCAGCATTTTTGCGGTGGAGCCATAGCCTGGGTCGGCATCGTCGTGAAATGTAACCGTCGGTGACGCACTGCTGGTACTGCGTACTTGCAGCGTATAATGCCCACGTTGGCGAGTTCGCTCGGATGGCCCTTCGCCGGATTTTGGCAACTTGCCATCGAGCAACTTGGACAAGGCTGGCACGGCCATGGCAACGGGTAACGCGGTCACGCCCGCGGTCATTGCCGCAGCATCGGCGAGGCCACGGGCACTCAACGGAAAGGCCAACGCTTCGTGATAACGGAAATCCCGGCCGTAGGCATCGGCCTGCAGCGCGTTGCTGCGATACACCACGCGGGTATTGATGGCCGCCATGACAAACGGTGCGGTGACCACATGCTCGTCGGGGTGGATGGCAAAACCGAGCTCGTTTTGTCGAATTTGGCCAGCGCGATCGGGCACCAACGAATACGGATCCACCAACAGGCGTCGCAAGCTGCGGTCTTTGGCGGCGGCTTGCACGATGCCGCGCATGGAGGCCACGGTGCCTCCGGAAATCCCGCCGCGCACGTCGAGATAATGTCCCCGCACATCGGTGGCCGGCGCAGCGCCACCGGTGCGCAACTCGCGCTGCAATAACCAACAACTTAGATCGGCAGGAATGCTGTCGAACCCACAACAATGCACGATGCGCGCACCGGTTTGTTGGGCTTGGGTGTGATGCGCATCGATCATGGCGCGAACCCAAGGCACTTCGCCGGTTAAGTCGCAGTAATGCGTACCGGCTGCAGCGCACGCAGCGATTAGGTCACTACCATGTTGCGCGTACGGGCCCACCGTCGACACCACAACGCAGGTACGCTGCGCCAAGGCATCGAGGCTGGGCCGATCATGGGCATCGGCGCGGATCATCGTCGGTGCGGTTGATCCAGCAGGCAAGCCAGCGAGCACGGCTGCAAGTTTGGCTTGGTTGCGCCCCGCGATCGCCCAGCGCAAGCCACCCATGGTGGCCAGTTGTTGCGCCACCAATTGCCCGGTGAAGCCGGTAGCTCCAATCAGTACGATATCAAATTCACGCGCGTTCAAGATTTCACCTTGCGCGTGCCGCTTGCTTTTCGTTTGGCTTTGACCAGTACCGTAATTTGCGGTCGTGGTTTGGTTGGTCGACGTGGCTGTTTTTTGCGGCCAGCGCCACGGGCAGCGCCGGCGCTAGTACGTAGCGCATCGGGTAGACCGTTGTGATCCCCGCGCAGTCGCAGCGGGGCTTCGTGCCACCACTCGCTCCAACGCAAGTGCGTGGCGCGCTCGGGATGTAGTGGATAGGTTATTTTGTTGTCGCTCTTGTTGGCTTCGCCACCGACGAGCAAAATTGCATCGTTGGTGCCGTTGTTGAGCAAGCAGTGCGTAATGCCAGTGCCAGCAGGAAACGCGACGAGGTCACCGGCGCGCACCGGGTGCAGGTTGCCGTCGATCCAACAATCGAGTTCACCGGCGATGACGTAGGCAAATTCTTCTTCGTTGGATTCGGCGTGTGGCCATGACGTGCGGCGACCGGGTGCCACCCGCTTGAGGTGTAATCCGATGCGCAACAAACCGGCGGCTTTGCCAATGGCTCGCCCAGCGCTGAGCAGTTCTTTGCTATCGGGGTAGCAAAATTCGGTTTCGGCAACATCGAGGTAGTTCACGATAAACGGCGGCCGAGGTGGAATTGGCGCAGCAATCGTCGTGCTGGTTGCCGCGCGGCCACTGCGACGTGCGGTTGTGGTTTTTTTTGCTTTCGCCATGGCGAGGAGATTCCCATGCACGTGGCATAGGTGCAATCGGCCGACTCGCGCAATTACGTTTTAGGTTTGTGTGCGATTACCACTTTTGCTACCAAATGTGGGCGGCTTGATTCGACGATGAAGCCCGCTTCGGTGCAGATTGTCGCGAGGTCGTCGGATAGATATTCACGATAGAATGGCTCGTGAAATTCGACGGGAAAATTGGTCAACACTGGACCAAGCGTGGCGCTGTCCGTCAATTGGGCTGAGTCCTCGAGCGCAATTACCCCGCCGGGGCGCAGCACACGCAACATTTCGCGTAGCACGTTGCGGCGCGCGGCGCGCGGCAATTCGTGAAACAGGTACACACAGGTGAGGGCGTCGATGCTGTTGTCGGCATACGGCATCGCTTCGGCGTTGCCTGCTTCAATGGTGATGCCGGCATCGCGATTTTCGCGGCGTGCATGGGCAACATAAAACGGGCTAAGGTCCAAGCCCGAAATCTGAGTTTGCGGGCAAGTCAAGGCAAGTTGTTTGAGCAAGCTGCCGGTGCCGCACGCGATGTCAGCGATGCGGATGTCGGCGCGGCGACGACCTTGTGCATGAAGAGCCGCGACATGCTTGCTGATCGGGGGTAACACCTGGCGCCGCATCACATCGGCGGTGCCGCGAAATAGCAGCTCTACGCCCGCGTCATACAAAGTCGCGGAGCGTTCACTCAAATAGCCATCGGTTTGCCAATGAAACGTACGCCGATAGTACGGAGGGTACGAGGCTAGGTCGACCGGCGGCAAATCGCGAAAGTTTTCGGTGCGCTTGCGTTCAAGTAGCCGACCAGTTTCGCGCAACAACGTCGGGGTTTTTTTGGCATAGTCAAAAAATCGAAAACCGAAAAGTAGTTGCGCTGGATAGTAGCCGTGTTCAACGTTGGCAAGATCGGTTTTGTGCAGCGCTGCGCGGCGTAACCGCAACAATTCGATAACGTGACGATCAATTTTGATCCGCGGTTGCCGCGTGGCGAGACGGGCTGATTCGTGAATCGCCGTGGCATTGACCAACAAAGCGACATGTTGCGCGCGATACGCCAGCTTCGCTGCGATCGATAGAGCTGCCATGCTTTATGAGACGTCAGCCAGCGCGGCAGCGATGCAACAAATCATCGTTTTACCAGCGGTAGCCGACGATTGCGTCGATGTTGGGGTACGGCTGAGCAAACCCTGGGTCGCCAACCGCGAGGTGAAACTGCCCGCCGACGCCCAGTGCCAGGTGCCAGTGGTGGGCGCGGCCGAGCCACCACGCATATCCGGCCGAAGCGCCGATACTCGCAACCAAGTCGACATGTGCGCCGTCGGGCTCAGATTTTTGGTCGCGCATGTTGGCGGCGCCGGCCTGGCCAAATCCGGAAACCCAAAATCCGCGCAATTGCTTTGCTGGATACCAAACTAACCGCGCGCGCATCACGGCCCCGATCACATCGATGTCGATGGCGTCGCCAGCAAGTCCAAGCACATCGTCGGTCTGGGTCCACGGGCTATAGAGACCGGCGCTCACTTGCAGCAGTAGGTGCTGGGCCCGGCCCAGCGTGCGTGCGATGCCGACGTTCACTACGTGCAAGCCGACGTCGGCGATCACAAATGTCGATGGGGCTGCGTCACACGGCGGGCCACCCAACGTTTGCACACATGCGTGCGCCGGCGCCGGTGTTGCCATTGCCATGGCGGCGCTGACCAGCGCGACCATGGCCGCGCGGGACCTCGGCTTCATACGTTGTTTTGGTCGTTATTCGACTTGCCGCCGAAGATTTTCTTAAACAGCAGTGCGATCGGCGCAAAGATCACGAATGCGCCTTTTTTCATCGCCAGTAGGATGACCACCAGCAGGCCGGTCTTTTTGGCGACAGCGACGCCTACGCCACCAAGCACCAAGGCGCGCAAGCCGAGGCCCGAGTCTTTGTCGGTCGACGGATCGAAGTCTTCATATGTTGAGCCAGCGGTAAAGTGCACGCCATCCATTGCAGGCTGGGCGAGTATCTGTTTCGCGTCAATTGTATCAGCTTCGGCGATCAGCAGGATTTCGACTAAGCCACGGCGGCCCAATAGGTTGGTTACCAGGTTAACGACTTTGCCATCAGTGCTGTGCGCGTTGATGCCCCACACCAGGTGATGTTTGCTAGCTTCGTAGCGTGGCTCGGTTTGCCAACTGTCGATAAACAGTTCGTTGATCCCGTTTTTTCGACGCGTTGCGTTCATCGTACTGGTGCCTTGGACGTACGATTCAAATAGCTCCTTGGCATGCAAGTCCGACGCGTCTTTGTCGGAGACATAACCTCTGTCGTAGAACTGCACATCGACGCGCCATGAATCGTCGGTGAGCGAGAGTAGCGAGCCTTTGTAGCCGGTGACATTGGCACCTTCTTTAATGAAGTCCGGCGTTAACACCGACGGATCAAGAAAGATGAAGCCGGCAGGGATGTTGACTTCGAGGCCATCGCCAAGGCTCAAGGTCTTTGGGCCCTTTTCATGTTTGACCTCAGCATACGGATCTTCGTCGGCGATTCCGTCGACGGCCGTGTCACGATCCGCCGCTGGCGGGGCAGCCGCGTCAACTGGCGGTTTTTCCGCGCTCGCTGGCTTGGCTTGCTCCTTTTTTGATTTTGCCCACCCGTTCGAGCTCATACCGCTTAGCGCAACAACAAGCGCTGCGCTTGCGGTGATCGTCCACAACCTGAAATTTCGCATGGTCGTTACGCTAACACGAACTGAGCAAAATCGGGCAAGCTCCCTTTTGGGTTCAATCTAACTTCGGCAGCGGCGGCACTTCGATGAACAACGTGTCTTGGGTCGCGCCGAGATCCACGCATGTAACGCCAATGCGTTTGAGGTTGCCTTGCAACTTGTCCCAAAATTCGGGATTGGAAACATCACCAGAAATGCCGAGGCCGCAGGCCCGATGCGGGCCGGCTGAAACGTTGTGAATCTCGGCCACCAGCTCGCCGGGTTGCACTTTGCCGAGCAACGCTTTGGGGATTTTTTCGCCAACGATGGGGTTGGCCGTCGCAATACTGACCGAGGCTTGGTTCGATAACGCGTCGCGGATCTCCTGCGCGTTGTTAAACGAGGCATCGGCATCGACGACAATTACTTGGCCCCCAACGGGCTGCACCATCAACGTGCCACGGACTACCGCATACACGGTTCGCGTCGTGCGATTCGGGTCGAGTTCAACGTTGCGCAACGGGGCTGCCGTCAGGTTGACCATGATGCTATCGCCGAGACCGCCACGTACACTCGTGGTGGGCATTAGCCGGACCCGACCGAGTGGGACATTGTCGATTTTGAAAGTGCCGTCGAGGGCAACCGGTGCGGCGACCGAAAATACCATGGTGTCTTTGGGGTTCGATGGGATGGCCACGATCACCGAGACGGCAGGCTTGCCTTTGCCATTATCGACGACGCGACCCGAAATGGAACTGGTGGCTTGTAAGCGCAGCGTGATGGGTTGGTTGGGCTGTATGGCGATCGCGCGGCTGCGTTGTTGACCGAATTGCGCTGCGAGCACCGCGCGTAGGGGTGCCTTGTGGATCAAAAAATGTCCGGTTGCATCGGTCTCTGCTTCGTTGGGTTCGGCTGGTGAAACAAATGGTGTCAGGTCGACGGCATCGGCGGAAATACCGCGCGCGGCAACCACGCGAGCGCCAGCGACGGGCGCCCCGGCTGCGTCGAGCACGACGCCGCGCAGCGTTTGGGTCGGCGTATCGTCGATCGATGTAGCGACCTGCAACGTATCGCTGATCTTCGACGAGCCCAACACATCACCTTGATACCAAGCGATGGCTGCGGTCGCGCGCTTAAAGGCTTGCGCGATTTCATGGTCGGGCCCAAAGAGTTGGTTGCTTAGCGGTAGACCTGCTTGGACTGCGTGCGTGATCAACGCTTGGTTTTTATGGGGCGCACGAAACCAAGCGTCGACGGCGGCGGCACTGTTGCGTAGCTTGCCGGCTAACAAGCCTCGGGTTGTCGAAAGCTGCGCGGCCTCGGCAAACAACCGTGCCGCGTCTTCGGGATGATCTTTTAGAAGTGCTGCCGTTGCTTTTACTTGCAGTAGGCCAGCTTGCGTGAAGGCTTCGGGCAGCCGTGCGGTATGGCTTTCAGCTCGACGCAGCGCGGTCGCGAATTGGGTATCCGCAAAGGGTGTTTGAATCACGACCCACGCTTGTAGCGTGGCGACCTCGGCCCGCAGGCGGTCATCGTTGCAGCGATCCAAGGCCTCCGCTGCTTCATCAATATCGTGGCGAATTTTGTTGAGGTCGTTGCCTTGGACTTGGGCCCGTAGCATCAGCGTGACCACGTTGAGGCAAGCGGCATCGCCGGCTCGAGTGATAATTTCGGTTGCTTCGGCCACGGTGACCGAGGCTTGATTTTGATCAGCCCGGCGACGCAAGGCAAATGCATCGCTGGCCATTGCCGGCCATGTGGTGGTGAGGGTCGGGGGTGTTGCGCTGCTGCACACGGTAGGGTCGATGAGGTCAGCCCGCGGTTCAAAATTGGCAATCTGGGCGGCCAGATTTTGATTGGCCGCGATGGCTAACGCAATGCGTGCGATGACACCGTCGAGGCAAGCGAGTTGCGGCGTGCGCACGGCCGGTTCGGCTGTGCAGGCTGCCAGCCGAAGCGTTTTCCAAGTTTGCAGGTCAGCGTCGATATCATCAGCAAACCGAAGCTTGTTGGCGTTGCGAAACTCGGTTGCGGTCGTTGCTGACCACACGGTGAGCTCACTAATGACCGGTGGCGGACAGCCGCCCGCGCGGTTGTCAGATTTTATGCTGATCACAGCCACGGCCACAGCCACGGCGCCGGCGGTGATCATGGTTAGTCCGATGAGTGTCCGTGAGTGTTTGCGCCGCGCCCGCTGCACCGCGTTGAGCATGGCATTCATCGACGGGAACCGGTCGCGCGGTTGGACGGCCAGGCCACGCAACAAGATCGGTCGCAGCCGCCGTGGCAGCGCCGCCGCGTTGAGCGATTGTGGCCCTGCGAGAATTTGTTCACGCAGTTGGGCCACGTTGTCGCCTGTGAATGGCCGCCGGCCAGCGAGGGCCTCCCACACTGCAACGGCCCAGGCAAATTGGTCGGCGGCCGGGCCCACGGGTTGGTTGCGCCACTGTTCAGGCGACATGTACGCAGGGGTGCCTAGCAGCGAGCCTGTTTGTGTCAGTTCGGCTGCGATGGCGGCGGATCCGGTCGGCGATGCCGGCGTCGTTGTCGTCGCAGTGTTGACGGTTAAGGTTTGCGCCATTGGATCGACCGGCAAGCGACCGGCTGATGTTGAATCGGCCGGGAGTTCGATCGAGCGCGCTAGCCCAAAATCGGTCACCAACACATCGCCGTGGACGCTGCGCAAAATATTGTGCGGTTTAAAATCGCGATGCACAACGCCTTTGGCGTGGGCTGCGACCAAGCCATTGCCTGCCGCCACGAACGTGGCCAGTAATTCGTCGGTACTGCGTTGCGCTGCGCGTTGCCACTCGGCCACCGTCGAGCCGTCGACGAGTTCCATGGCGATAAAATCGCGACCGCCGACGCTGCCAACTTCGTGCACGGCAACAACGTTGGGATGACTCACTTTGGCCATCGCGCGAGCTTCACGTAATAAACGCGCGCGGGCTTCGCGAGTGGTGTCGTCGCGCAGGACCTTGAGGGCAACGGCACGTTCTAAGTCTGGATCGACGGCGCGGTACACGATGCCCATTGCACCGCGGCCAATTTCGCGTTCGATGGTGTAGCGGCCAAACCCGCCGTGGAGGATATCGCCGTCGGTTTTTGGTTCTACGATGCCTGGCGCTGTGGGCCCAGCGGTAACTGTGTTGGCAAGGTGATCCGAGGAGTCGCTCATAGTGGCCCGGGCTACGATAACTTACGATAACTTTACGTCGCGGATCAGCCGAGCATAGGCGTCGGTGACGTGGCCTGCTAGCACGGTAACTTCTTCGACCAGCATCGCAGCCATTGGCGCGAGCCGGCTGCCTTGGGCATAGAGCAGCGTCGCGACCCGCTGCTTGACCAGCACCGGCGCAACTACCATGTCGACGGGATCGGTTTCACCGTCGAGCGCCGCCCACAGCGCCGATTCAACCGGATGCGGCAGGCACGGCGGCAGTCCGTGGAACACCCGTTGCGTGTCATTGGCATCTTGAAACGCCGAGACGCCTGCAAGCGGCAGCGAAAGCGTTGGGATGATGGTGCTTTGACCCCGCGCGACATAGCCGCACCAGCCTAGTGCGTTGCTATCGCGAATCATAAAAGCCACAAACGCTGAGGTGCGGCCACGGCCAAATTGAATCAATGCTTGCGCAAGTTGATCGCGGTGTTCGGCATCTTCGATGCGTTGACAGATCTCAGCGAACGGCGTCGCCAAGAGTTGATTGGTTGAAGCTGGACTCGACGAGGGCTGGCGTCGTCGCCGTGGCTCAAGGGTGAACGCCGGTGGCATCACGATGCCGCCGGCCGGTTGGACCCGGCGCCGGTTGTCGGCTGCGGCCGGCGCATCTAACGCACTCGCCGATCCGCCGGAGCGAATGAACCGAGCACGGCGCAGCAAGCCAAAATGGCGCTCGAGAAAATACACACCGCGTAGTTCGGGCACAATATACGGGACAATTTGCGCACCTAGCCGCTGCGCAACATCGTCGATCAGCGCGCTATCAAATGGATCGATGAAGGCAACTGCGATGGCCACGGCGGCATCGCCGGCGAGATGGCCAAGCGGAATCGCACCGCGGGTAATGGCAAAATCCGCGCCTAATTTGCTGAGCAATGCGTCGGGCGCTTGTTCCAGCATCTCGACAGTTGCCGGCGGAAAACCGGTGAGCTCTTCGAGGTATTCGGCCAGTTGCTCAAGCTCAATGTAGCCAAGCTCAACCAGATTGGTGCCAAGCCGACCGCCGAATAAGACTTGGTTGCGCAACGCGGCATCCAATTGGCTTTGGCCAATTGCAGCGTTTTGCAAAAGCAGCGCACCGAGTTTCATTGCCGTTGCTGAGCATAGCAGAAATGGGCAGGGCTAGGCGTAACGGGTAGGGTCGGTAATGCCAGCATCGCTGAAGCCTTTTCGGCGTAGGGCGCAGGCGTCACAGCGGCCGCAGGCTAAGCCGGCGGCATTGGGATCGTAACAAGAGTGGGTTTGGCTGTAGTCGACGCCCAAGCCGACGCCGCGCTCGATAATTTGCGCTTTGGTCAGCTCGATCAGTGGGGCATGTAGGGTGAATCCGCCCGCGCGGGTGGCGACTTGGGCCAGCGCTTGGAACGCCGCAATGAAGTCCGGTCGACAATCGGGATAGCCGCTGGCATCAAGGACGTTGACACCAACAAAAATGTCGCGCGCGCCGAGCGACTCGGCCCACGCTAACGCAAGTGAAAGCAACACGGTGTTGCGCGCAGGAACGTAGGTCGACGGCACATCGCCGGTCGCACCGATCTCGGCAAGCGTGCGATCTTTCGGTACGGCGATCGCTCGGTCGGTCAAGGCCGACGCCGCCAGTGGTGAAAGATCAATTTCGATGATGTTGTGCGCCTTGGCACCAAACGCCGACGCAGCCCGTCGAGCCGCGTCGATTTCGACTTGATGCAACTGGCCATAGCGCACCGTGAGGGCGTAACACTCAAACCCGGCAGCGCGTGCCATCGCAAGCGCGGTGGTGGAATCGAGGCCGCCAGACAACAGAACAATTGCTTTGCGCATAGGATAATTACTCAGTCACCTAGTGGCTTTGCGCCAGGCGTAGAATTTTACCGAAGACATCGCCGGTTTCGGGATCGATCGCTGGGTCGATAAACAAGCGCGTCACCGCGGTGTTGCGCAAACCGTCGAGTATCTCGTCGGAAATCAGCTCGCCAGCGTCGAGGCCGACGGCAAAAAGTTCTTCGCCCGTGCCCATATGCTTGGCAAATGTTTCAGCGAATTCGCCGGTGGAAAATAAAAAACCGTACGGACGGCGGCACCACATGTCTTGGCCGTTCGACGTCAGATACCAAATTCGCGGAGGCAGAAACGACACCAGTTCGTCCATCGAAGTAACGTCTTGGGTCTTGTTGTCTGGGTCAGCGCTCATGCCGCGTAACCTGCCTCAAAACCGCGGGCCACGACAAGGCTTTGGGCCGGGTTCCAAGGCGTTCGCGGGCTGGATCGACGGCCTGATAATAGTTGTTCGGCCTGTGACCTGGTACACTCCCCGCATGTTGCACGTCCGTTCCGGTTTAGCTTGCGCAGCGCTTTTGTTGATGACCGTCGGCGGAGGCGTCGCGATCGGTTGTGGCAGCAAGCCGGTGCCGGCCACAACACCTGGGCTAGGTTCGGGGCGTGGCAGCGCCGTCGAAGACCCTGCAACCGCGGGTTCGCCGGTGATTAGCAAAGATATCTTGGCTCGCGAGCCGGTGGCCAACACTGCCAGCATCAAGCACATCCTCCTTGGTTGGCGTGAACTCGGTGATAGGCCCGGCGGTCGCGTTCATGAACGCGCAGCGCAGCGCTCTAAAAAAGAAACTGAAGCCGAAGTCACGGCCTTGCTCGAAAAACTCAAAGCCGGTGCCGACTTTGACTCGGTAATGAAGGCGTCATCCGAAGATGAAGGCAGCGCGTCCATCGGTAAATTGTTTGAAGTGACGCCCGACGCACAACTGGTAATCGAATTTCGTCAGCTCGGGTTACGCCTCAATGTTGGCGAAATCGGCGTGTGTGAATCTGACTTTGGTTTTCACATTATGAAACGTTATCAGTAACGTTTGAATGATACGGTTACACGACGATGAAACCGCTTTTGCTAGGCACCACGATCGCTGTCGTCGGACTTAGTGCGTGTCACGTCGTCTTTCACGAAGGTGGTCAAGATGCCGCGACGGCACCAGCCAACACGATTTTTCTAACTGATCGAGTTTTTACGGGCGACCTCGGCGGCCGTGCCGGCGCTGATCAGAAGTGTCGCGATGCGGCCACGGAAGCCAAACTGGAGGGCAACTTCGTTGCGGTGCTTGGTGAGTCCAGTACCGTGACCGATGGCCTTGCGCTCTCTCGGCTCAGCATGGCGCGCGGGTGGGTTCGTCCGGACGGTCAGCCAGTTGTTGCAAGTGCGGCTGATTTGCTCTCGGGCAAACAGTGGTACCCTATCAGCCAAGATCAGGCAGGCAATGAGCTTGGTGTCAACGCTGTTTATTGGAGTGGCAGCCGACCTACCGGCGGCGTCGAGTTTGATTGCAACAAGTGGACGGATGCTACTACCGTCGACCTTTATGGCGACGTGGGTCATGGGCAGCTCGCTGCGGGCCTGGGACATCGCTCACACGGCTGCGGGCAAGCCGCTCACTTGCTCTGCGCCTCGATTGATTTACAAAGCACCATCAAGCCACCGCAGGGCACCGGCAAACACATTTTTGTATCAACCGTCCCGTTCAGCGCAAATGCTCAAGGCCGCCAAGCAGCCGATGCCATTTGCGCCACTGAAGCGGCCGAAGCAAGGCTGCCTGGCACTTACCTGGCATTTTTAGGCACGACTACGTCAACTCCGATAAGTCGCTTCAATGGCCTTGCTACCTACCAGCGCATGGACGGTCAACCCCTCGGTTTTCTAGGCGGTGCGCCGATGTCCTTCATCAATCGCAGCGCTCGCAACACCATCGTGAACCTTCAGGTATGGGCGGGGGCACCTGGTGTTATCACATCGAGTGAAACTTGTAGTGATTGGATGGTTAGTGCTGGGATGGTCTTCGGGCATCTCGGTCGGTCGAACGCCGCTGGTAGTGGGGCCTATGACGACTATTTTAGCAATTATGATAACTGCTCGTTCGCTTATTCCGTGTACTGCGTCGAGCTTTGACGCAATCAGCTGTTCGCTCCGTTCGCGCCAACCAGCTACTCCGTAGCGTCGTCGCTTCGGGTTACGCCTCAACGTCGGCGAAATCGGCGTGTGTGAATCCGACTTTGGTTTTCACATTATGAAGCGTTATCAGTAACGTTTGAATGATACGGTTACACGACGATGAAACCGCTTTGGCTTAGCACCACGATGGCTGTCGTCGGACTTAGTGCGTGTCACGTCGTCTTTCACGAAGGTGGTCAAGATGCCGCAAGTGACAATGACGCGGTCGTTGACGCGGTCGTCGTTGACACGCCCACGGCACCGGTCAACATCATTTTTGTTACCGGCCTAGCCTTCACTGGCAACCTCGGCGGCCGGGCCGGCGCTGATCAGAAGTGTCGCGATGCGGCCAACGCTGCCGGCCTCGGTGGCACCTTCGTTGCGGTGCTGGGCGATTCCGGAGCCGGCATCGACCCACTGGCCACCAGTCGGATCAGCATGGCGCGTGGGTGGGGCCGTCCTGATGGCAAACCGGTGGTGGACAAGGCAGCGGATTTAGTCACGGGCAAACAGTGGTATCCCATCACGCTGGATCAGGCTGGCACCGATCTGGGTAGTACTGCCACGTATTGGAGTGGCAGCATGGCCAGCGGCGCGACCGGCACTGATTGTAACCGCTGGTCGAGCGACACCATGGGCAGTACAGGGGACATTGGCCATGGCCAGCGCGCCGCTGGGCTGGGCATGGGTCCGCAAACCTGTGATAGATCGGCGCATTTGCTCTGCGCCGGCAGCGATCTACAAGCCACCATTACGCCACCACACGGTACAAACAAACGTATCTTTGTCTCGACAGCCACGTTTGTCCCAAACATGGCTGGCCGCCAACAAGCCGATGATATTTGTGCTGCGGAAGCGGCAGGTGTAGGTCTGCCGAGAACCTTTTTGGCCTTTCTGGGCACCTCA